>CACZTJ010000102.1 GCA_902784065.1 uncultured Prevotellaceae bacterium
TGGCGCGATCAGCGCGGACAAGTTCAGCGTGAGCTCAAACCTGAAGGCGCTCCACATCCGATTCCTGCCTGAGCAGGAGCAGGAGATGAACATCTCCAGTCGTGAGTTCTTCAAGAAGGCCGAGTTTATCAATATTGATTCGTTGAAGGGTGGCGACTCTTCTACGGGCTCAGAGAACGGCTCTGAGTCTGAAGGTGGAGGCAATACTGGCGGTGGCGGTAACACCAACCAGGGCGGTAACACTGGTGGCAACCAGGGCGGTAACACTGGTGGCAACCAGGGCGGTAACACTGGTGGCAACCAGGGCGGTAACACCGGAGGCGGTGGTGGCGGTAACGACGACAGTCCCATCGACGATGATTAAGAAAGGAGGCGCGTATGAAGAGTAATCGCTTTATTGAGATTGGGGTGAAGGTAATAGTAGCCGCTCTCACAGCCTTTCTGACAGCTCTCGGCACTAACGGCGGGGCTGTTTTATGTCTGTCATCTCGAGAATCAGAATGTAAACTCGATGCCCTCATCATCCCAAGTGGTGTCGATGTCGATGCTGATCTGAGGCTGCTCCGCAGTGCCAGACAGGCTACCTCTACAGGTGGTGATGCAGTTGCGTCGGATAGGAATATCACTGATCTCACGCTCTGTCAACAGTTCCACTTCTCCGCCCTGCGTCTGATACGTCGATACCTGTACCTTCAGCTTGTCGTTGTCGGCTCTGGGGATGGTGTAGATCTCATAGACTGACTCATCGTGATTCACGGCAAACCACTGCTGTTGCTTCGACTTCACCACACCCAGACCCGTTGTAGCGTCAAAGGTGCCTGAGCCACCTTCGTAATAGAACCGGATGCTGTCGGCGCTGGCCGGTAACGGATCGCTGAACACAAACCTCACCTTCGACACGATGCGCTTCAGGTGGAGCTCACAATCCACCTGCTCCTCACCCACCTCCAGCGCCCCGGCATAGAGGAAGGTGTCGGTATAGCCCGTCTTGTTCGTAAATTGAATCTTGTGCAGGTTCGTCGATGTGGGGTTCCCCAGGCTGCTATGCGCCAGTGCCACGAGGTAATAGCGCCCCTCCTGCAGGCTGAAGCGGGCTGTGCCGAAATCGCTGTCACCCAGTAGCTGAACCTCTTGTTTGATGCGCTCACCTGCTTCGTCATACACGATGAAGTTCAGCCTGTTACACGCCTCACCGCCCTCGCCCCTGGTTCCAGTCTGCTGAAACGGTTGCATCTCATAGCTCATCACCTGAACCACCACGTTGGCGTCTTCATCGCCAGTGCCGTCAGCGCTGCTAATCACCATTTTCTCACACGAGCTCACCATTAGCAAGCCCCCTAACATCCATGATGCCAAAACACCGAAATGCTTGTTCTTCATACAACTATGATTTAAAAAGTCCAACAATTTTACGCCTACAAAAGTAAGTATTATCCCTCAAACCCAGCCAGAATCAGCCCCATATTTACAAATCCTTAACACTTAATTTGTCCGTTACGATCATTTTTTTCTGCTGATTGTGTGTTATTTGAATTATTTATCGTAATTTTGCCCCCGATAACCATCATTAAAATTTTAAAGTATGAAGAGATTTCTGATTGTATTTTCCGTAATGCTTGCTATGACTGCATGCAACACAATGACTAGTGCACAACGTGCAGAACGCGATGCCTTGGTAGCTCAGGCTGTAGATAAGGCACTGTCTAAACGTCATTATACCGTTGATATCGACATGATGTATCCCACCGGTGCGCCTGCCAGACGCTTAACCAATGATTATATCCTCAAGGTGGAAGGCGACATGATGACATCCTACCTCCCCTACTTCGGCACGGCTTACGATGCACCTTATAGTGGCGGTAACGGCTTGGACTTCAAGGAGCCCATCAAGAACTACAAGTCTGAGCAAGTGAAAAAGGATAAGACTAGGATTACCATCGATGTGGATCATGATAGCGACCACCTCACCTATACCCTTGAGGTCTTCGACAACGGCAATGTATCCCTCAACGTGATTTCCACCCGTCGGGAGTCGATCAACTTCAACGGTACCTTAAAGCCTTAAAGCGGGATCCACATCCAGAACACGGAGCCTTGGCCCTTTCCCTCCGATATCACACCGATATCGCCGTGGGAGGCGTCTGCAAACGCCTTACAAATGGAGAGGCCGAGACCCGTTCCCTGAATATAGTCGTTCACTTTGAAGAAGCGCTCGAAAATCTTGGGCTGCGCCTCTAGAGAGATACCGTCGCCGGTATCCTCACAATAGACGTACAGTCCCTCGCGCTGCGTCCCTTCAAGGGTTCTGGTTTCCAGATGGTAGCCCACCTTGATATACCCCTGGTGGGTATATTTCACGGCATTGGTCACAAAGTTGGTAATCACCTGCGACACGCGTTCGGCATCGACCTTGATCTGAAGGGTGTCGTAAGGATTATCCTTGATGAATTCCACACCCGGCTCCTGAATCCTGGGGCGCAGCGACTCAAACAAGCCGTTAAACGTCTTGGCAAAATCCACCTCAAAGGGTCTGACGTCCATGTGGCCCGTCTCCAGCGAAGAGGCCGTCAGGATATCGTTGATCAGGCGCAGCAGCATGTCGCAGTTGTTCTTGATAATCTGTATGATCTCCTTCTTCTCCTCTGCCGATGACAGCGCCGACAGCACCTCCGAGAAGCCCACAATCGCATTGATCGGCGTACGGATCTCGTGCGTCATGTTTGCCAGGAACAAGCTCTTCATCTGTCCCGACTCTCTGGCGCGCTGCGTCTCCATGCGCAGCTGATCCTGCTTACGCATCAGGTCGTTGATGTTTCGCCATACGCCGAAGGCACCCAGCAGTTTTCCGTCCTCGTCGTATTCAGGGATACAGTTGATCTGCACCCACTGGTTCTCCGTGGAGCTCTGCGTCACCATCGGATGCATCTGTCCGATATATACCAGCGGCTTCTTCAGGGCCTCAGAGGGGTTCGACAGTGCCTTAACGAACTCATTCTCCTGATCCACAAAAATCTTCTGCATCTGCCTGAGGTTGAACGAACGCACCACGGTGTTCAGACCATTATAGAACTCCAAAACGTCTCGTTCCAGACTGATGCGCCACGTCTGCATCCTCGATGCCTCCAGCATATAGCGCAGCTCTGCCTCGTAGTTCTTGATGGCCTCATTCATCTTCTGCATCCTGACATCGTTCTGCATCACGTTGAGATACATGTTGCGTTCTTCCGTCACGTCGTTGGCCGTCACCGAGATATACATCAGTTTACCGTTCTCATCGTAGATGGGGTGTACGCTGATTTCCAGATACACGCGCATGTTCCGCTCAGGAATGATACTCAGCGAGCAGGCCCAGTAGTCTTCAGGATGCACATGATCCAGCACCTCGTTGAAGGGCGTTATATCAAAGAGATTCACCTTCGAGAAGAACTCGTCGCTCGCATCGCTGTCGAAGTTACAGATCTGACGCATGATGCGGTTGGCATCTATAAGCCAGCCGTCGGGGGTATAGAACGACATGCCGATGATGGAGTTCTCGAAGATCGACTTATATCTTTCCGACAACTGCTCCACCTCCCGTTCTTTCTGCTTCGTCTTCGTCTCGTCAGTAACAGTGGCGATGATGTTCACGGGCTTGTCGTCCTCATATTCGGCAATGGCGCGCAAATACATATCACGCCAGTCGGGCTCGCCCGTTCCCGTATAGTTGTAGTTCCAGCGGTAATGGCAGTCGGCTTCCATATCGGTGCCATTGCTCAGGCGCTCAACGAAGGTGCGGAACTTCTCGCAGTCGTCGGGATGGACATAGTTATAACACACTTCTATACCCACATTATTGCCGAACAATGCCTTTCCATGCAGATCATATACACGGTTTTCCTTCAAGTCGAGGCACATCACGTGGTTGCCGCTGATATCAAGCGCCATCGTCATGGCCTGCTGCTCGTCAAACATGATATTCATCTTCATACCCTAATTCTCCCTTTTCCTTTCAATCACAGAGGCAGTACATGGGATGGATACCCATGCACTCGTGCCCTTGCCGTAGTCCGACTGTATCTCTATGCTACCACCCATCTGCTTGGCCAGCAGCTGCACGATGGGTAGGTCGAGTCCGGAGCCGATCAGTCCGCCACCCACACGACGTGTAAAGTGCTCAAAGATATGAGGTATCACCTCAGCTGCGAATCCCATGCCAGTATCTTCGAGACGGATGGTCAGTTCGCCACGATGATACTCGTAGCTGGCAGTAATCGAGCCGCGGGTGGTCAGCATACAGGCCAGGTTGCACAGGCGCTGGATGATCATCGCCACATGATTGCCGTCGATATCCACCACCAGACTGTTGTAAGGCTGTACGATGACAGCCTGCACCTCAGGATTGATGGTCGATAGACCGTTCCTGCAATAGCCCTCAAAGGCAGCGGCAAAATCAATCTGCTCCTTCTGGTATTCCTCCATATTAGCCTCCAGGCGCGAGATATATAGGATATCGTTCACCACCAGCAACAGCTCGCCAGTGCTTTGTTTGATCTGTTCCATGAAGAAAGGCTCGTCGCTCTCGTCGTGCTCTCCTGTAAAGAGTCCGGCATAACCGATGATATTATTCAGCGGCGTACGTATCTCATAGCTCATGTTTGTCAGGAAAGACTGTTTCAGCAGCTCCGTCTCCTGAGCCTTCTTGGTCTCCACTGCCAGACGCTGCTCTGTCTCCACCATGTCGGTGATGTCACGATACGTACCGAAATAGCGCTCCACATGCCCTTTAGCATCCAGCATAGGCACCATGTTGAAGAGCAGCCAGATCTGTCGCCCTTTCTTGTCACGAATCTCTATCTCTATGGCCTGCACGATGCCGTGCGTCGTCAGGTGGTCCATCCTGTTCAGCACACTGTTCACCGTCCTGCGGAAGCGCATCGTGGCCAGTCGGATGCAGCGTAATTGCGACATTCGCAACTTCTTCCGCGTCTCGCGGTTGATCAGCTCAAACGTATAGGAGTGGGGATAATAGTTCACCAGCTGCACACCGCTCACGCTCAGGGCGTAGTCGATGTTGGCGATATACTGCTTGATGCTGTCCGTACCTTTCTGCAGCTGCTTCAGGCTCTCCTGCTGACGATGGTAAGAATTCACCATCTCAGAGATGTCACGACCCGACATATAGACGCCCTCCAGCTCTCCCTGATGGTTGCGGATGGTGTTGATGGTCGATTCATAATACATCTTTCCCTCCAGGCCGAACTCGTCCAAACGGTATTCTGGCAGACCGAAGTCGCGGAAATCAATAATACTGCCTGTCAGCGTATTCGTCATCTCATTCAGCGGTATCTGACTGTAGAAGGGGTTGTTTTTCAGGAGGAAACTGCCATCGAGCACCTGCTCACGGCTTTTCACGTTAAAAGACTTACAGGCACGTTCGTTCAGATCGGTCAGCACGCCGTTCTTGTCGTAGTACAGCATATCGAGCAGCGACGAGTTGAAGATCGTGTGATAGCGCGCCAACAGCAGGTTGATCTTCTGCTGTCGCTGATACTCCTCTGTCACATCGTGCTGGATAGCCATCAAGGAGGTGGGCAATCCGTCGTCGCCCCGGCTCATCACAGAGAAGGATATCTCATAATGTCGGCAGTCGGATTCTTTTTCTGCCCTGCTCCGTACGTTCACCTTAGCAGTATCCATCTTGCCCTCGCAGATGGAGAAGATGATTCTGCGCATCTTATCCAGGTCGTCACGATGAAAGAACAGGGCGAAATCGGCAGGGTTGTACTCGCGCTCATAGTCGCCTGCCTCCGAGAGGTAACAGAAATGACGCGTCGTGGGATCATAAAACCACAGGCGTAGCCTGCTGGTCTTCATGATCAGCGCCAAACGAGCCTTCTGTTTTGTTTTGTCTATGTCTTGGTTCATAGAGGTCTACAGATTGTTTTAGTCAAAAGTGGAGCTGGAGGGAGTCGCGCTCGGCCCGAAGGGACGCTTCGCTTTGCGAAGAACCCTCACGAGGGTGAGACGCCTCAGCGTAACTTCGTGGAGCTGGAGGGAGTCGAACCCTCGTCCAAACAGGGAAACCATACGCTTTCTACACGCTTATTCCAGCCTTCGGTTTTCGAGTGCCGACAAGACC
>CACZTJ010000103.1 GCA_902784065.1 uncultured Prevotellaceae bacterium
CGCTTAACAAAAAGGGCGCTTAGCTCAGCTGGTTTAGAGCATCTGCCTTACAAGCAGAGGGTCGGCGGTTCGAATCCGTCAGCGCCCACTAAAAAAGAGAATGCGCAAATTGCGCATTCTCTTTTTTGTTCTCCGATGTTGGCTTTCTACATCACAGTAACCTCAGAGAAATAATGGTCTCTCAGAGGCTTGGTGATAGCATTGCCCTTCAGGGTAACAGTCTGCTGCAGACGGATGTCCTCCGACGAGGCGCCCACCTTCACCTCATACTGTCCAGGGGCTACATTCCACTGGCGCTTGTCCTGATGACTGTAGTAGCCGAACTGGTCGGTATAGAGTTTCACCTTTACGGTCTTGGTCTCACCAGGCTCGAGTTTCACACGGGCAAAACCCTGCAACTGCTTCGGACGAATCTGCTGCTGCTCGTTGGTCGGTGACAGGTAGATCTGCACAACCTCGTCGGCAGCCATCTTACCCGTGTTCTTCACCTCAAACGCCACGTTCACACACTCGGCAGACGTTGCCACCTCGGCATCAGCCTTCAGGTTCTGATAATCAAACGTGGTGTAACTCAGACCATAGCCGAAGGGCCAGGCAATTCTCGGATCCTTCTCAGCCGTATAGTTATAGCAGATGGGCTTATCGATCTCAACGTTCGGATAGCTGACAGAGAGTTTCGCTGATGGCGACACCTTACCATACAGGATGTCCGCCACGGCGTTACCACCCTCCTCACCAGGATACCATGCCTGGATGATGGCGGCACACTTCTCAGCCAGCCCGGCGATCACCTGGGCTCTGCCGCCAAACATCACCAGAACCACGGGCTTACCCGTCTTGATGAGTTCCTCCACGAACTGCTCCTGCTTGCCAGGCAGACGGAGTCCCTGACGATCACGGTTCTCACCACACAGCATCACGTTCTCACCCATGGCAGCCACGATCACATCAGCCTCCTTGGCCATCTTCAGCGCTTCCTGCTTGTCGGCTTTCTCGCCAGAGTCCACCTTACGGTGGAGGAGGTTATACTCCCAAGCACGGGCGTCGCCAGTCTCTCCGTATTTGGTCTCGATATCTTCAGTCCAGTCGCAGCCACGTGAGTAGAGGATTTCAATGCCCTCTGGTTGGTTGTTCTTCATACCTTCGAGCAGCTTCACGATATGGGGATTCTCATATTTGTAGTCCACCATCTTCCAGAAGTACGACATGGCAGGATAGGTATAGTCACCGCACATCGCCCAGATGGAGTTCGCATTCGGTCCCGTCAGCAGCACCTTCTTCGCGCTGAGCGGCAGCACACCATTGTTCTCCAACAGCACCACCGACTGTGATGCGATGTCATAGGCCGTCTGGCGCTCTTCAGGACTGTCGAGCTTGATCTCCTCCTTTGAATACAGATAGGCATCCTTGTCAAACAGACCCATGCGGAACTTGATACGGAGCACATTCTTCACGGCACGCTCCAGCACCTCAGGCTTCACCAGCCCCTTGTCGATGGCCTCCTGCAGATACTGATAGTTAGCACCATGCGGGAAGTCCACATCGTTACCGGCATTGATTGCAGCAGCCGCTTTCTCCACCACACTATCGATATTCGGTATCTGGTCAATCGCCGTATAGTCGCTCACCACCATGCCGTCGAAGCCTACATAGTCACGAAGGATATCCTGCAGGATCTCGCTGTTGGCCACACATCTGATGCCATGCACATCATGATAGCCTGGCATGACAGCCACACTACCAGTCAGACGGATCATTGCCTCGTGAGGCAGGAGAATCTCTTCCATCATCTCCTTCTCGTCAGCATCACCGCCGCCACCATAGCCTAAGTAATGTTTCGAGCAGGCACCCACACCCTTCTTCAGGTCGCCCTGCTGGAGACCATCTACAAAGGCCGTTCCCATCACGGCTGAGAGGTAACCGTCCTCGCCATATGACTCTTCCAAGCGGTTGAAACTGGGTGTGCGACACACATCCACCATGGGTGAAAGTGCGAAGATGCCACCCATCTTTCTCAATACGGTACCCGTTTGGAGTGTCTTCAGTTTCGCCAGTTCTGGGTTGAACGAACCTGCCTGTCCGATCTGTTGGGGATAGATGGTAGAGCCAAGCGTGTTTACACCCGAGAGCACCTCTTCGTGCAGGAGTGCCGGGATACCGTTGGGCGTGTTGTTCATCAGCCAGTCCTGAATGGCGATGGCGCGATCACGAAGCACCTGCGGCTCGCGGGGCTGCTGCATACAGAACTGCGAGAAATGGCCGATACCATAAGGAATCAGTTGCTTGCATTTCGCAGTGTCCAACTTGCCCTGCTCGTCGAAGAGTTCGTCCATATACATACTCCTCAACTGGGCGATGCGCTCTTCCTGCGACATCTTGTTGTAGAGTTCGTCAACCTGTTGCTCCAGATCGACAGATGTAGTACAGCCTGTCAACAGGACTGTCATACAGATCATTAGTTTCTTCATTATCATGCTTACTTTTTAGTTATTTGTAGCAAAGGTACGAATTTCTACCCAAACAGCCATAGGAATTTGTTCCCGATAAAGTTAAAAAGGATTAAAACATAAGCTAGATGCCGGAAAATTTAGTAAATTTGCAATAAATGTATCGACAACTACTCATATGGATTAGCCTTTTGCTCCTATCTGCCTCTATGTATGCAGAAGATAATTTACCTATTATTGAGATAAAGGCAGACAGGACGATGATTTATCCTCAGCGCATGGAACTGACAGGAGAAGAAACATTGATGGATATTCTCCAGATAGTGCCAGAGCTGATGATTGGTGGTTATGAGGATGTTATCTCCAGCTATAACCTCCGCATCGACAACTGTCCGATGAATGGTGACACAAGGTTGATTCTGAGTCAGATGAAAGCCAAGGACATTGCTAAGATTCAGGTTTGTGACAATACGGGTGTTGCGAAGGGAACCATTGGAATGGGTAGGGTACTGGATATTAACATGAAGATGCCCGATACGTTGAAAGGTTTTGTGGAAGGACAGGGAGACTTTGGGAAGGACGTAGCAGGCATTGGCTCTGTGAATGCGTTATACGGTAGTCAGCATACCGACCTCTATGCCAACGCTTCTTATCGTCATCAGGAAGGGAATGAGGAATATCTGACGCTTCACATGACAAACCTATTTGATGACAGAAACAGGCTGTTGACCTATTTCACCCAGCAATATCTTGACCTTCCTTCTGATATGTCACGTAAGATCATGGGCAGAGCGAGATATTTCCACACCTTCAATGAACAGGGTACAGAACTGCTTGTCGTTGGTGGTTATCAGTATGCCAGTGATATGCTCCTCTCAAATAAGCTGCCATTGTATATTGTTGAGCTGAATACACCTTTGTTCTCTGAGCGGTTGTCTATGATGCTGGGTGTTGAGGGTGATTTCCTCATGACCAAACAAAAGGATACGGACAGGAGTTGGAATGTCTTCAATAATGATATCTATTTGCAGTTCACTTATTCCTTGCCTAAGTGGAAGTTTACAGTTGGTAATCGCGTGATGTTCTATAACTATAAGTTGGTAGAATCAGGAATCAGTCAGAAGCACTCTAATACCCGCGACAATGCGAATGCCTGCGTCATCTATTTACCAGATAACCGCAATCAGATCCAGTTGGGCTATTATCGCAAATACTATAATCCTTCCTACTTAGTTCTTTTTATGAATGCCAATACGCTTTCTGATGAGGAATGGGCGATAGCTAAGGCACTGCTGCAGGAATGGAATATCAATCAAGTGAAGTTGGCTTATGCCTATAGTAAACAGAAGTTGACTGTACAGACGGAGGCGAGTTATTATAACGTTGAAGATGGTGAGAATTTTTTGGAAATGGGTGCATCGGTATATTGGAAAACGAATGGGTTGAGTCTGACTGGTGGATCAAATCTATATACGGCTAAGAGTGGAACTTATGCTTCATTCCGATTTGCTCCCACTGCTTATCTGCCTCATGAATGGCAGATAGGCCTGCAGTTGGTATATTACACCAAGAGTACACCGATACGTGAGCTGTATGGCACTCCAGTGTATGGATGTTTATCTGTGAACAAGCAGTTAGGCAAGAGATGGAATTTGGGTATTGATTGGCATGATATGTTTGATGCATTCTGCAGTCAAGCGGTAGTAAACAGACATGCTGCCAATTTGAAGTTGCAGTATAGATTCTAACGATAAAAGCAAGTGAGTATGGTAAGTATAGAACTGGATATGATACAAAGTGCCGGCCTTGGTGCCTTAGCTCTCCTCGTCGGTATGGCTTTAACGCGAAAGGTTGCTTTCCTCCAGAAATTCTGTGTGCCGTCGCCAGTAAGCGGTGGTATCATCTTTTCGTTGATTACACTGATACTCTATAGTTGTTTCCATGTTGAAGTGTCGTTCGATGGTAAACTGAAAGATGTTTTTATGCTGGCATTCTTTACCAGCGTTGGTTTCCAAAGCAACCTTAAAGTATTAAAGCAAGGTGGCAAGCTTCTGGTAATCATGCTGACCCTGTTGGTAGTTATTATTGCTATGCAGAACTTAATGCCAATGGCCATTACCCGATTCTTGGGTGTAGATCCTTTGATTGGTATGGCTGCTGGTAGTATATCTATGACGGGTGGACATGGTACTTCAGGCGGATTTGAAAGCGTTCTTGAAGGAATGGGCCTGCATGGCGCAGGAACCATAGGTATGGCAGCAGCTACCTTCGGTCTGATTGCTGGTTCAATGTTAGGTGGTCCTTTGGCAGAGCGGATTATCCGCACGAAACTGACGCATGAACAGGTGCAACCACAAGATGAAGATATTGATCCTGCAATGGCAGGTATCGAGAGTGATGAGGCGTCGCCAACAGGTCGTACAAAGCGTGTCAGTACGAACGAACAGGAGTTCCAACAGTATGCGAAGGCTTTTTATAGCATTCTACTGGTCATGGGTGCAGGCATCTCAATGAGTTGGTTGTTGGCAAAAACTGGTGTCACGTTCCCAACCTATTTTGGCGCCTTGATCCTAGCAGCCATCGTTCGTAACGTCATACCTGATAAGTTACTTGATATGGAGCGTATTATCAGTGTGGGCAATATCTGTCTGTCTTTGTTCCTCGGTATGGCTATGATATCCCTTAAGCTTTGGGAACTTCAAAGTCTGGCCCTTCCATTGATCGTCATCTTGGTATCTCAGGTATTGATGATAGCACTGTTTGTGTACTTTGTCGCATTCCCCCTGTTAGGTCGAGACTATGATGCTGCCGTCCTATGTGCAGGCATATGTGGCTTCGGCCTTGGGGCAACCCCTAATGCGATGGCCAATATGAGTGCTGTATGCTATAAATACCGATATACCGTCAAACCTTTCCTCATCGTTCCAATCATCGGTGCCATGTTTGCCGATTTGATCAATACTGGAATGATCACCCTCTTCCTTAATATCCTGCAAGGAACATAGAGTCCGTCCCTACGGACTGGGAGTCCGCTCCCTACGGACTAAGAGTTTGTACGTGACGTACTAAAAAATCCGTGTAATCTTTCGACTACACGGATCTAAATATAGATGTTTAAAATTTACTTCACCTCCTCAAAAATAATTGTGGTTGAAAATCAGTAAGATACAGCAACGTGTCGCAAATATATCCCAATTTTTTGATAACAGATAATACGTGGTGATAAGTATCCATAAGTATAGTTTCCCGGCTTTTTGCCGTTTAGATTGTTTA
>CACZTJ010000104.1 GCA_902784065.1 uncultured Prevotellaceae bacterium
CATGCGCGGTCTCTATTATCTGTGGCTGAGCCAGCTGTATGGCGACGTCCCCCTGATCACCTCTACCACTATTACTGCTGATGACTATGTGCAGAATAGTGCAGAGGAGGATATCTATCCGCAGATTATCTCTGACTTCGTTTCTGGTATAACCCTGATGAACGAAGGATCAGGACTGGGCTTGAAGGGTGACGGTCACGCCAACAAGTATGCTGCCGAGGCTATGCTCGCCCGTGCCTATATGTTCTGGGCTGGCTTCTATAAGGGTGTGTCTGACCTCTCTTCTGGTGACGCTACCATTAACCTGGTTGAAGATCAGGAGGGTTGCACCAAGGCTTCCATCTCTAAGGCTGATGTCGTGAACTATCTGACTTGAACGCCTCTAAGTGGGCCATTGGTGGTACCTACAACAACCCGCGTATGTATTCTAACTATCTCTCATGTTTCTGGGGTCTCCGTAATGGTGCTACCAACAACAATGGTAAGCGTGATATGACATATCCGTTCAACCAAGGTTGGGGCCAGGGCACACCTTCATGTAACATCTGGGATGACTGGACATACGCAGAGAATAATGGCGGTTATAAAGACAAGCGTAAACTTGCCTCTTTGATCGACCTTGACAATGAGCTCCAGCAATATACTTATGAGAAGGATGACTGTGAAGAGTCTGGCTATGCTGTGAAGAAGTACGCTGATGTCAACCTTGATGCTTGTGCCGCTGATAACGATTCATGGTGGTCTAAGGCTCCTGGTTACACTTCCAGCTCACTTGACAATAAGCAGCAGGGTGACCACTTCGAGGACTACTACCTGATGCGTTATGCTGATGTGCTGCTGATGCTTTCTGAGCTCACTGGTGAGGCTCAGTACATGAACCAGGTTCAGGCCCGTGCCGGTGTACCTCAGACAGCTTATTCTTTGACAGCTCTTCAGAACGAGCGCCGTTGGGAGTTCTGCCTTGAGGGCCTGCGCTTCAACGATATGCGTCGTTGGTCAGGTGCTGCCGGTCACAGCGAGTCATCTTACGCTGCCAAGGCGCTCCAGGCTCAGGACGGTAAGATGATCGTCTGCCTGGGTGATAAGGCCAACAAGCGTCCAATGCGCCACATGACCTGCTCATGGTCAAAGCGTTACGCTGATACCAAGGGCTTCCTGCCTAAGCCTCAGGCTCAGATCACTCTGATGAACGGTGGTATGGTTCAGAACGAGGGCTGGAACCTTGATAACCCTGAGACACAATATAAAGTGCTTTATTAATATTATAATAAGAAATCAATATGAAAAAGATATTTTTGCTTTTTGTCGCAGTATGTGCGCTCTTTGCTTGCGATCCGACGCATGAGAAGATCAGCAATGACGGCTGAATGGTAATGTCATTTCTTGTCAGACCCTTGCTCCTGTCAATGCTAAGTGGACCATCGGTGGCAAGGAATTTCTCGCAAACTTTGCTACGAAAAAGATGAAGGTTGGTACGCATGACGTAGTTCTGACAGCGCTTTGTGCTGATGGTACCGTGCTTTCAACTACTTATCAGGTTGAATGTCAGGAAATCACTGATCCGCTTGTGAAGTACTACATCTATGGTGCTGATTCTGAAGCTGAGCCGCCATTCACCCCAGGTGCTTGGGATGCAGCAGCTATGCGTTTCAGCTCTACTGAAGGTGCACACCTGCCTACTATTCCCGATGATGTTTACTTCGGTCTGAAGACTCTGATCTTTGATATTTCAGATGCTTCTGGCGTTGATTTGAAGGTCATGAACGGTTGGTGGAGTAACACCTATTATGATCACGTGGTTTGGACAGACGGTCTGAATGAACTCCAGATCACTGAAGACATGGCTAAGGAGTGCGCTAAGGGTGGTGAAGGTCGTGACCTCGATCTCATGCTCTACGGTGGTACTATGACGCTCAAGAGTGTTTACTATGAGGAGTAAGAAATCCTTATTGGTATCTAATAATAGGCTGGCTCATTTGATTGAGCCAGCCTTTCTCTATGTCAGCCTTTTGGCTTTCATTCTGTTTGTTGTATATGTGCTTTTCATCAACCAGGAGGTGTTCTATACGGCATACGACCGTTCCGAGTTCATATTCGGAGCCCCTTTCTTCCATTCTTTAATGTCGAAGCCCTTCGGCCTGATGCAGTATGCAGGCGCCTGGCTCACACAGCTGTTCTGTCATCCGGCATTCGGTTCTACCGTACTGGCGGTTATCTGGACGCTTATCTTCTTGGTGGGAATCAAAGCATTCCGGTTACAGGGAAGTGCCTTTGCACTGATGCTCTTGCCTGTAGCCTGCCTGCTCACATCGGTGGTCGATCTCGGCTACTGGATCTATGTCTCCACGATCAGAGGCTATTGGTTCTCACAGTCAGTCGGCTATCTCGTCATGCTGCTGCTCCTGTGGGCAGCGCGTTGCACGCCACGCAAATGGCATCTGGTATGGTATCTGATAGGCATCTGCATCTATCCGGTGCTCGGCTGGTTCGCCCTGCTTTTCGTGCTGTGTTTGGCACTCTCTGAGAAAATCACCTGGCGGGAATTCTTAGGTATCTTTCTGCTCCTGTTTACCGCCGGCATCTGGCATGCCCAGTGCTACTCGTATCTGAAGCCTGAAGATGTCGTGCTGGCAGGCCTGCCCCGCTTTATCACACCGAGCGATAGCACGCCGCACCTCACCCTCCCGTTCTGGGTGCTCGCTGCTGTCTCTATACTGATCCCGCTATGTAGCAGGTATCTGAATAATCCGAAGATCAAGTGGATTGTACCGCTGTTATGCGCCGTTGCAGGCATCGCCTTTACCTCATCACTGATGTACCAAGACCGAAGCTATACCGACGAGATGCGCATGGTGCGCTGTGCTGAGGACGACAACTGGCAGGAGGTGCTTCAGGTTGCTGAAGAGAATCCCAAATTGACCACCACGATGGTGTTCCTGAAGAACATTGCCCTGATGAACGAGGGTGGCCTGCTCGACCGCTCGTTCAAACTTGGCAACGATGCGGTCAATATCAACAATCCGGATTCCCTCCACGTTTCTCTCTTGGACATCGCCTCACCGCTGGTCTATTACAATTACGGTATGATGAACGAGGCCATCCGTCTGAACTTTGAGAATGCTATCCAGGCAGGCTTCTCGCCCTTCTATTTGAAGATGCTTGCCCGCTGTGCCTTGGCTGTCGGAGACGAGAAACTGGTGGAACGCTATACCACATTGTTACACCATCAGCCATTCTATGAGGGCTGGCAGCCGGCACCGGTCACGGCAAAGATCAGGGAGCTGCAGAGATGCTATCCCGATGAGCTCACCGGAGTTGAGAACAGCGACAGCTATATCGTCAACGGCATCAGCCTCTGGTACGACTCCGACAGTAAGGTGGTTTCGGAGCAGGCCTTGCTCTATGCCATGCTGCGTTGTGACTCCCGCCGCTTCTGGCTGGCGCTGCGCAACTATGTGAAGTTGCACCTCGACGAGCAGTTCCCCTTGAATGCGATGGAGGCCTATATCCTGTATATGGACAAGGCTCCGGAAGAGAAGCGCATGATGCTCCCGGTCGAGAAATCCGTCTTCGAGCGTTACAAGCAGTTCTGGACGACTCTGGAAAGTATCGCAAAACCCGGCATGACCATTCAGCAGGTAGGCGAGGAGTTGCGTGAGGAATACGGGGATACCTACTGGTGGTATAACATCTTTGGAAAGAAGTTTATGAATCTAACCGGCAATATTGGCCACGAAGTTCAATCGTAATAAAATGAAGAAAAGATATATCTATCCCTGTTTCCTGCTCCTGGCTATTGCCATGTTGCTGTTGTCATCGTGTGCAGGCCATCCTGACGTACCCGCTTCGTCGAAGGCCGCCAAATGCCTGCCGGCCATCTTCCCCGACTATTGTGATGTCACCATACCCTGTAACATTGCACCGCTCAACTTTATGCTCCCTGCTGATGAATACAGTGAGTGTGTAGCCCGCTTTTCCACGCCTGACGGTAAGCAGCAGACCTACGGCAGCGGTGTGAAGGTGCAGATACCTGAGTCAGAGTGGCACGACATGCTCGATGCCTCTAAGGGCAAGCGTATCAAGGTGGAGGTCTGGGGCCAGAAGGACGGTGAATGGCTCTCGTTCAACCCGTTCGAGATCCAGGTGGCCGAGGAACCTATTGACGAGTATGTGTCATACCGTCTCATCGAACCGTCGTATGTGGCATGGACCTACATGGAGATCGCCCAGCGTAACCTCACTTCGTTCGAGGAGACGCAGATCTTCAACAATGAGATCACCATGAACGACAGGGCGAAGGGCCAGTGCATCAACTGTCACAGCTATCAGAACTACAAGACCGACAACATGCTCTTCCACGTGCGTCTCTCCAATGCCGGTACTGTCATCGTGAATGACGGTAAGGTGTCGAGGGTCAACATGAAGCGCGACTATACCATTTCCGGTGGTGTCTATCCCTCATGGCATCCCACCGAGAAGCTCGTTGCCTTCTCGACCAACCTGACGCGCCAGGCCTTCCATACGTCACATCCCAACAAGATCGAGGTCTATGACCTTGCCAGCGACATGATCCTCTACGACGTGGAGACCGATTCGGTGCAGGTTGTCAGCAACGACTCCACCCTCTTGGAGATCTATCCCACCTGGTCGCCCGACGGCAAGTATCTCTATTACGGCAAGTCGGTGCCGCTGCCGGAGGAGATGCGCGACAAGGATATCAGGACGACCTTCCCGAAGATACAGTATAACCTCGTTAGGCGTTCGTTCGACATAGCGACGCATAGATTCGGCGAGGAGGAACTCGTCTATGATGCCGCCTCGGACGACAAGAGCGTCACGCTGCCGCGCCTCAGTCCCGACGGGCGTTATCTGCTCTTCGCTTTGGGACAGTACGGCTGCTTCCATAGCAGGCACCATGATGCCGACATCGTCTGCATCCCGATGGACAGGTATGATGGCACACCCCTCACTGCGGAAACCTGTGGAGCGCTCGATCTCAGCCCGGTGAACAGCAAGAACTATTCCGACAGCTATCCCTCATGGTCGAGCAACGGGCACTGGATCATGATTGCCAGTCGCCGTGACGACGACAACTACAGCCGTGTCTATTTCGCCTACTTCAACAACGGGAAAGTGGGAAAGGCCTTCCTCATGCCGCAGGAAGACCCAGAGTACCATACCTTCCTCTTGAAGAGCTACAACCGTCCGGAGTTCATGGTCGAGCCTGTTAAGATCAGCGTTGAGGAGTTCAGTAAGGTGTTTGACCAGTAATATTCAGATGAAGTTCTTACATCCCCTGTACACGCTCCTTTTCGGCGTGGCGGTCTTTCTCTTCTTCGGACTGGCCTATCCGCACCATCTGCACTATCAGGAGCAGTACCAGCTGTTCCTCTTCGACAGTACCTACGTGTGGGAGATCGTCAGGCTGCCGGGCGGCGTGGCTGACCTGCTGGGACGCTTCTCAACGCAGTTCTTCCTCTATGCCTGGGTGGGGGCGCTGATCATCGCCGTCTTGCTTTCGGCGGTACAGCTCCTGATGCTCTGGCTGACCAATTCTTTAAGTAATCTAGCGACAGGCTGGCTCTACGGTCTGAGCTTTGTGCCCTCGTTCCTCCTCTGGCTCTTCCTGCTCGACGAGAACGCCCTGATGGGTGGTGTCTGGGCCGTCCTGCTCACGCAACTTGCCGTCTGTGGCTATGTGCTGCTGCCGAAAGGCTGGATAGGGCGCATCGTCATTCTCGCCACTATACCTATTTTATATTGGATGGTGGGACCGTCCTGGACAGACAGCCACTACTATCGCTACCCGACGGTGACGCCCTGGCTGTTCTATGCCGCATGGCTGTCGGCGTTTATCATACCACTTTTGGTTTTTGTCTTCCGAAAGCGGATCTGCGCTTCAAAGAGCCTTGCAGTAACATCTTGCTCCTTCGCCCTCGTGGCAGCCATCATGGGAAGTGTCGTCTGGAAGAACGCCAATTTCAAGGCGGAGAAGGTGATGCAGTACGACTTCATGGCGCGCCACCAGCAGTGGAACCGTATCCTGGAGACAGCCAACAGGGAGAAACCCAACAACCAGATCGGTGTGACGGTGCAGAATCTCGCCCTGGCAATGCATGGCGTGCTGCTGGATCAGTTGTTCAACTACAACCAGAACGGCATTGCGGGTCTGCTGCCCGATGTCAAGGAAGACGCCACCAGTCCCCTGCCCACCGCAGAGGCCTTCTACCAGCTGGGCATGATCAACGTCGCTCAGCGTACGGTGTTTGAGGCGCAGGAGGCGATCCTCGACTTCCAGAAGAGCGCTCGATGCTACAAGCGGCTGGCACAGACCAACCTCATCAACGGCCAGTACGAGGTGGCCCGCAAGTACCTCTCCGCCCTGCAAAAGACCCTCTTCTACCGTGACTGGGCCGATGAGACGCTGCCGCTGCTGGGCGACGAGGAGGCGATTGCCAGGCATCCCGAATACGGACGCCTGCGCCGGATGGCGTACGACAATGACTATTATTTCAGCGATCATGTGACCTCTGAGATGCTGCGAGATCTCTATTTCCACAACACGGACAACGGCTTGGCTTACCAGTACCTAGTGGTCTACTATATGCTGACAGGCGACCGAGAGGGCTATCAAAACTTCATTTCCTCTATCAAACGATGAGAAAGTCATTCACCATACACAGTACGCTGTTCATCAGCGTGGCACTACTGCTACTGACTGCCTGCACCGAGACCGTGAGCGATGCCAGGCAGGAGGCCGGCCAGCCTCGGATCTATCCCGACTACATCGGGGTCACCATCCCTGTGAATATCGCCCCTCTG
>CACZTJ010000105.1 GCA_902784065.1 uncultured Prevotellaceae bacterium
CTGACGCGCCTGACGAACTTCAACTACCAGCAGGCGCTGGAACTGTATAAGGCAGTAGGGAGTGCGCAAATGTTGTTTGAGCACAGGAATGAGATAGGCGATATCATCAAGGATGCCTCGCCGCGACTGATGGAAGCGCTGAAGGACTGGGACGAGGCGATGAGAAGGGCGGAGGCAGAACTCCGATTTATGGAGGAGCATCGTATCCGGGCCCTCACGCTGAATGATGATGACTATCCTCAGCGGCTCACAGAGTGTCCTGATGCACCTATTATTATATATTATAAGGGCAATGCAGACCTGAATCAGGAAAAGATCGTCAGTATTGTGGGAACACGTCATGCTACGCCATACGGTCAGGATCTCATACACCGTTTTGTGAGTGAGTTGCGAGGGCTTTGTCCGCAAGTGCTGATTGTCAGCGGTCTGGCCTATGGTGTCGATATCTGTGCCCATCGGGAGGCGCTGGCCAATGGCTATCCTACGGTGGGGGTCTTGGCTCACGGACTGGATCAGATCTATCCCTATCGTCATCGTGACACTGCGGCACAGATGCTGAACCACGGTGGACTGCTGACGGAGTTCATGAGCCAGACGAATGCCGACAAACCCAACTTCGTGCGCCGCAACCGTATCGTGGCGGGTATGGCGGATGCCGTGATTCTCGTGGAGAGTGCGGCTAAAGGTGGAGGCCTCATCACCGCAGAGATTGCACAGAGTTATGCCCGCAGCGTCTTTGCATTTCCAGGCAATGTGGGACAGCCCTATTCCGAGGGTTGCAACAATCTGATTCGCGACAATGGGGCAGGACTCATCTCCAGTGCCCAAGACTTCGTGAAGGCGATGGGGTGGTGGGAAGAGACCCATCGGCAGCAGGCTTTTGCCGATGGAATCGAGCGGAACCTCTTTCCTGACCTTACGACAGAGGAGCAGCAGGTAGTCAGTCTGCTCCAACAGACCAACGACCTCCAACTTAACATCATCACCGTCAAGACCGGCATCCCCATCGGCCGTCTCACGGCCCTGCTCTTCCAGTTAGAGATGAAGGGTATGGTGAAGCCATTGGCAGGGGGAATGTATCATCTGTTGTTGTAATCGATGCTTTGCACGACAGTCATCGATGCCTTGCAAAGGAGTAAGGGATGCCTTCTATAGGGGTATAGGAGGCATCCCTTACTATCGTACTAAGCATCCCTTACACTCATGCAAGGTATCGGAACGACAGAAACCAGGCAGGCTCCCCCCCCCCAGCCACTAAAAGCCTTGATTTTTTTGAAGACTTCTCACGATTTTCGGCCCATCCCTCACATAATCTTCTGAAAAGCCTTTGTACAAAGGGGAAAACGAATGTGAGGGATGTTTTTTTATCCCTCACAAATCCCTCACATATCTCTCACATCATCCCTCACATCATGCTTATGCAGCCCGAAGCGGATACGCTTACGAAAGACAGGCAGACAGGAGGGTTGACGTGAGTGTTAATGTGAGGGATGGGCTAGTTCAGGAAAAGCAGCATGCGTCATCACGACGGATGCTGCAGGTTGAATCAAAATCAGAGTTTAATGAAACTCCTATCGCCTGCAAAATTATTCTATCCATTTGGCTTTTGCAAGAAAAATGCAGATAATATGAGGCAAGACATGTTACAACGTTTTTGGAGTTAAAACTTTGATAATGAGCAGTGTAGTCTAAATGTTACAAACGAAAAAGTGCTGAATTGTAACACCTGATGAAGGGCGATACTCTTAAATTCCTTGAAATATTCTTTAAAATATCAATCGAACGATATCAAGTCGAATATAATGATTAACTTTGCCAATCAAACAAAGAAACATGAAGAAGATTCTCTGCATATTGGTTGTAATCACCTTGATGGTTGGTTGTGGTGAGGCACGTCATCCGTTGCTGAAAGAGGCGGCTGACATCGTACACCAGCATCCTGATTCAGCACGCATCCTAATAAGTAAGGTGGACACGACTTTGCTTTCTGAAGCGGATAGGACGGAATACCATCTGCTGAAGGTGATGACGGACTATATCGTGCTGCATCAGGCAGATGGCGATTCGCTCGTCACGACTTGCGTGGATTACTACGACAAGCATGGCGACGCTTGGCATCGTGGCCGTGCCTATTATTACAGGGCTGGTATCAGAAGGCATTTGCTGGGCGAGACGTATGAGGCTATCAAGGATTACAAGACGGCTGAGACTATTGCCGAGGATGCTGACGACGAACTGCTGAAGAACATGGTGTACGAGAATCTGGCCTTTGCAAACTACAGATGCATCAACTATTCGCTCGGCATGAGATATTCGCAGAAGTTCTTGGAGAGCAGTGTCAAACTCAACGACACCATTATGGTAATAAGGGGTCTGCAGATGTGCGCAGCATCTTATGCACAAATGAATCTGAAAGACAGTGCTTATGCCTGTATTCTCAAGAGTTTGGACTATATCGACTTGTGCGATAGTATCTTGCGCTCAGACATCTATCACAATGTGGTGGTAATGTATCAAGAAAAGGGAGATGATGAAAATGCCCAGAAGTATCTCGACATTTGGAAACAGAACAGGTCTGCCAGTAGCACGAAAGGGTATATTAGTGAGGCCCGTCTCTTGAAAGCACAGGGACGCTATGAAGAAGCCATCGAGAAAGCAAAGGCTTGCCATCCTGAAGGAGATCCCTTGGTACGCATCAATTCTATGGAACTGTTGGCAGAACTCTATGAACTGGCTGGCGACAAGAGCGAGGCTTTGGAGACAAAGAAGCAGGTGGATGCTTACAGAGACTCGGTGATGACGGCCAATCACAGCATAGAGATAGCCGACTGGCAGCAGAAGTATGACGAGGAACGCTGGAGGGCTACAACAATGTCAACAAATGTTAAATGGGGGGGGGTAATTTTAGTCTTCTCTGTTATGTTGGCATTAGTCGTTTGGTGGCACCGTCGCAGGGTAAGGAACATAAGATTCCAACTTGACGAGCATGCCAGGCGAATCGCCGAGAACCAGACAGAGATAGAACGGCTGCAACAGAGCGGCGAGGCCAGTGAACAGACCATTGCCGAACTGAACAGACAGATAGAGACCAGCCGGGAGCGCATCTCCAACAAACTGCTCATCGGCACACGGGCCTTTGTGAAGCTTCAGCAAAAAGAGTCGGTAGCAGACATGAAATCAGAGGAACGCCATTGCTTAATCGACTACTTTGCCCAGTTGCGCCCCAAGCGCTGGCAGGAGTGGGAACGCACCTATGCTTCCCTCACACCAGCACAATACATCTTCCTCATTCTTCAGGATGACCTGCACTACGATGATGACACCATCGCCCAGATGCTTGCCGTGAAACCCGCCTCCCTCCGCACCCTCCGCTCAAGGCTCAAAGGCCGGGAGAGGTAAGTTATTTGAAATTCTCAATAAGACGCAACCCTTGTTTGCGATAAAATGCAAACTTTGTGTCTGAACTTACAAGTGTCATTCTATGGGATATGGCTTGGGAAATGATGATGTGATCAAATGGGTCTTTATGATCTTGTGCCTCGTTAACTTGCAGTGCAGCCAATGTCCGAATAACATTTATGTCGGTATTGTCAATCTCCACCGACGGGTCGTTAAGCACGAATGAAATCATTTCTGCCTCAGACTTCCATATATTCGACAGTAATTTCTTTGTACGGAATGCCGTTATCAACTCTTGCAGGCTAACGATGCTTAAGTACTTTAGGTTTTCCGGGTCTTCAATCAGTTCACTAACATCCTTTGTCAACGACTGACGGTCGTTAACCATGAAGACGTATATGTTAGTATCAAGCAATAACCGCATTAGTCTAATACTACAGGGTCTGCAACGGTTATTGTTCCCTGGGTAGATTCATAATACTCCCAGAACTCCTTCACTTTCTTTTCTTTTTCTTTTTGACTCATAATACAATTCTTTTGATGGTGCAAAAATACGAAAAGTTTTCAATAATTGTTCTTTCTGCATCATCTTTTTATATTATTTATGCAAAAAAGTCCGAAAAGCGGCTGCCGGGTGCTGCGCTCGTTCAATGTAATTGCATAAGTTGCCATATCTCTATATTTTTCTTGTTTCCATTACTTTTCTATCTCATAACCTTTTACTTGGATGGCCGGGCAGATGGGAAGTTTCTTGGTCTTTCCCTTCACTGCGTTGCGATACAAGCCGCTCTTCATATAGGCATTCAGGTATAAGTAGCCCTTATCGCCAAAGCCATCCACTACGCGAATACTGACATAATAGTCTGTCTTGGGTTTCAGCACGATGTTCTCCTCTGGGCGGATATCTAAGAAGTACTTGCTCTTTTCGTTGGTGATGGTCTCGTAAATTGGCTTCTGATGAATATTCACGAACTGCTTGCCTCTCCTCTCATAAATGTTAATACTTACCTTACACTTCTTGAAAGTACAGCCGGATACCTTCACCAGAATATCGCTGATGACATAACTCTTTTTACATGAAAAAGCGATGCCACCTTCAGGCCCCAAGTCCGATCCTTGTCCTGAAGTGCCAACGAGTCCTGGGGCAGGAATACCTTTGCCTACGATGGTCTTGGGCTTATTCTTCTTGCCAATCACCACCTCAGCCAATTCTACCACTTTGTCTTTCAATACTACGGTGAGCTTGTCATTTTTAGCATATTTCTCATAGGGAATCTCTGCGGTGAGATACGATACATGGCTGAATGATAGTTCATCTTTCCGTCCAGCAGGAATCGTAAGTTCAAAGTGTCCTTTTGCGTCTGAGATGACGCCAACACTATCATTTTCGAATCCGATACTGACGTATTCGATACTCTCACCTCGTTCATTAACCACATGGCCTTTGACTTTGGTCTGTGCCGATACCGGCGATGCTGCTGTTATGATAGCAATTAGCATCGCAATATAAATGATCTTTTTCATCTTCTATTCTTCGCTACTATAGTCCAATATATCTGCCGGCGTACAATCCAATGCCTTGCAAATGGCATCGAGTGTGGTAAAACGTATGGCCTTAGCCTTACCCGTTTTCAGTTTCGAAAGGTTTGTGATAGTGATGCCAACTCGCTCAGACAACTCATTAAGCGAGATTTTCCTTTTGGCCATCATCACGTCTAAGTTTACAACTATCATCTGCTGACCTCCTTATACCGTTAAATCGTGTTCTGCTGCAACCTGATAGCCCATCTTGTACAAGATGCCAAAAACGAGTAAAATAAGAGACTGCACGAATGGATTTGAGGTAAGGGCTATTGCTGCAGGGCCTTCAGAAATGAATGCCTGATCAAGATTGTCTGATGCTACTGTCTGAAGGAATATCAATAGAACGGCAATAAAGATAAGCCTGATGTTCTTTTTAGGGAACAGTTCCTCATGCTGGATTCCTTTGATGAGGTTGACAAAGAAAGCCACACAAACACCTATGACTGCCAACGTCAGCACTATATATAATAGAAATACAGTGGAGACAAACAAGACTTGGTTTTGTTTTGCTTCCCAATGAATATGACTGCCTGTAGTATCAAACACCTGGTGATATTCATAGCGAAAATCTATTAATCTGTTATTATGGCTGCAAAGGTAATCATATTTGTCGAAAAACGACAAATAATAGATGCTAATTAACTATTATTTAACTGAATTCGTATATGATTGCAGAGATATTGTGTCATGGATTTCTGCCATGACCTCAAAGACAGACCTGACTGATTGCAAGTCTGTGAGGACATGATTTTGACGGCTCTCAACAGCATTAACGAAGGCTTGCAGTTCGCTGAAGTAGCCTTGCGAATAGATTTGGTTGTAGTTGTTCCAGGGCAAAAGGCAGAACATCAGCGACAAGGGAACATCGTCCTGCAGCGCCTCTACCACTTGAATCACCTTATCGTAGCCATCGCGGCCTGCAGCGCGACTGGCAGACAGGAGGGTTGACGTGAGTGTTAATGTGAGGGGTAAGTGAAGGATCATGTGAGGGATGATGTGAGGGATGAATCTCTCGAAACCCCTTTATATAAAGGATTCTTGCTCAAAAATGTGAGGGATGGGCGGTTTTCAAGCGATCAGAGATTTAATAAGCGTCATCCACTTATCGAGCCAGCCTGCCAATGGAGCAGGACTGCTTAGCAGACCACTGTTGTATTGGAGATTCAACATAGAAAAACGCATGCGATAGCGGGGACTGTATGTCTTGAAATAGACAGAGAGGCTGTTGCCGCTGATATTCTCCTC
>CACZTJ010000106.1 GCA_902784065.1 uncultured Prevotellaceae bacterium
TAAAAGAAATAATTTCTGCATAACTTTCTTAATTTTCCGCTCAAAATTACATAAAAATTATCTAATTCCACAATTTTTTTCTAATTTTGTCCCAAATATTTTCAGTTTATGGATTATTTATCAATTATTCGAAAGCCAATCGAGAAGGATTTGGAAGACTTTAAGCAGGTCTTCGAAAAGGTGTTATCACGCGATGATGGATTGTTAGGACAAGTGCTTAGCCATATCCGCCAGCGAGGTGGAAAACGTATGCGTCCGATCATGACCATGCTGTCGGCACTGAATATTGGCGAGATTAACAATTCGACCCTTCATTCTGCAGTCGGATTGGAGCTGCTTCATACGGCCAGTCTTGTACATGACGATGTGGTGGACGAGAGTAGCGAGCGCAGAGGACAGGCTTCTGTGAATGCCATTTATAATAATAAGGTGGCTGTGCTGGTGGGTGATTACCTGCTTTCATCGGCATTGCTTAGCGTGTCATATACCGATAATCAGCGCATCATACAGTATCTGGCTCAATTAGGTTGTACGCTTTCTGCTGGTGAGATTCTTCAGCTTCAGAACATCTCGAATAAGGAGTTCTCAGAAGAAATCTACTACCAGGTGATTAACCAGAAGACAGCTTCACTTTTCGAGGCTTGTGGTGCAATGGGAGCCCTTTCTGCCGGAGCCAATGATGAACAGGTGGAGCGAGCTCGCCAATTTGGTCATAATATCGGTATGATCTTCCAGATTCGCGATGATATCTTCGATTATTACGATTCGAAGGAGATAGGCAAGCCTACAGGTAACGATATGATGGAAGGAAAGCTGACTTTGCCTGCCATCTATGCCCTGAATGAGAATACTGATTATTGGGCCATGCATGCTTTGGCTCAGAAAGTGAAGGCAGGCACGATCAATTCTGATGAAATCGCTGTACTTGTAGAGTTCACCAAGCAGAAAGGTGGTATCGATTATGCGCGTCAGAAGATGATAGAAATCGGCAATGACGTGCAGGCTTATATCGATCAATATGTGAAGGATGACTTGAAGGAAGCTTTCTCCGCTTATCTGGAATACGTGATACAACGAAATCTATAATAAAAGAAAATGGGGCTGCAATCGCAACCCCATTTTTCTTTTATAAGCACTCAGTTTGCTCGCTTTTACTCTTTAGAAGAACTTCACCTCTTCGCCAACCACCTCGCTGAGCAACATGTTTGCCAGACGTGAGGTACCCATGCGGAACCACTGGTTGGTGAGCCATTTTTCGCCCAGAACCTCTTTCACGATGGTATAGTAGATCAGTGCATCCATCACAGAGTTAAGGCCTCCAGCAGGCTTAAAACCAATCTGAATGCCCGTTTCATCGTAGTATTCCTTGATAGCCTGACACATCACGTAAGCTGCCTCTGGGGTAGCTGCAGGCTCCAACTTGCCTGTAGAGGTCTTGATATAGTCAGCACCAGAATACATCGCAAGGATAGAAGCAGTCTTGATATTTGCTGCTGTCTTCAGACAACCTGTCTCCAGAATCACCTTCAACTTGTGGTCGCCGCAAGTCTCTTTCATCTGCTGGATCTCATCGCATACAGTCTCATAGTCGCCTGAGAGGAAGGCGCCTACCGACTGCACCATATCAATCTCTGTAGCGCCATCTTTCAGAGCCAGTGCTGTCTCAACTGTCTTCACCTCGATCAATGCCTGAGATGAAGGGAATGAGCCGGAAACGCAAGCTATCTCTACACCTTCTACCTCAAGGGTCTCTGATACAATCTTAGCGAAACGCGGATAGACGCAGATCGTTGCTACGTGGGGTAGGTTAGGATACTCGTTTTCAAACTGGTTTACTCGTTCAGTGAAAGCCAGGACAGACTCATCGGAATCTGTGGTTTTCAGCGTTGTCAGCTCCACACTACCCATCAGGAAACGCTTCACTTCTGGCGTGTCGTTCTCATGCACTTTCTCTGCGATAATCTTCTTCACAGCTGCCTTCACCTCCTCGTCCGTAATGTCGAGGTTATACTTTGCAAGAGCCTCTTCGTATTTGCTCTTTTTGGGCATCTCCACATGGTGGTGGTGATGCTCATGCTCATGATTGTGTTCTGCCATAATCTTTATGCCATTAATTTTTTGTTATGTATATGTCTTAATGAGTCGCGCTGGGTCTTCTTCTCGATGCTTTTCTGTAGCTCCTCAGTGAGATCTACACCCGTCTGATTCGCCAAGCAGAGCAGCACCCACAGGATGTCTGCCATTTCCTCTCCGAGGTTGTCTTTTTCTCCCTCCTTAAAACTCTGATCGCCATATTTGCGTGCTATCACACGAGCCAGTTCTCCCACTTCCTCAGTCAGGATTGCCATATTGGTGAGCTCTGAGAAATAGCGCACACCATATTCCTTGATCCAGCGATCTATCGCTTCTTGTGCTTCTTTGATGGTCATCTGAACAGCATTTTAATGATGAGTATGAAGATGGCTACCAACAGGATGATGATATTCTGCCTGTTTTCGCGAGCATATTCATTCCAGTTGAATGCCTTATAAAGAAAGGATATCAGCCAACAGAGCAGGCCGATGGCGCAGGGCCACATGCCGAAAGGTGTGCCCCAAACCAGACTGCATCCTATGCCGATGATGACAAGAATCAGTCCTGAAATCTCTATTTCTCTGAGATACTTTTTCATTATTCTTTGTTTTTAGTGTCCATACAGATGGTTACAGGTCCGTCGTTCAGTAATTCTACCTTCATATCTGCGCCGAATTCGCCTGTGCCTACGGTTTTGCCAATGGCCTCTGAAAGTTGGGCGCAGAAGGCTTCGTAGAGTGGGATAGAGTGCTCGTGAGAGCCAGCTCGGAACCAACTGGGGCGATTTCCCTTCTTATAGCTGGCATAGAGCGTAAACTGACTGACAACCAAGCAATTACCACCAACATCGAGTATCGAGCGATTCATCACATCATTTTCATCGCCAAACACTCTGAGATTAGCGATTTTCTTCACCAGCCAATCCACATCTTCCATCGTATCCTCGTTGCAGATACCTAAAAGAATCAGGAATCCTTGTGCGATTTCTGACTTCTTGATGCCCTCGATGGTGACGCTGGCGTGATTGACTCGTTGTATGACTGCTCTCATTCTTCTGATTTTTCGGCAAAGTTACGATATTTAGCTGAATTATCCAAATTTTAATTTCTGCATTTTGACTTTGTGACTTATGACTTTGTGACATTAAGGTGGTTGCATTTCGATGAAGAGGTTATTATTGTACCTTTATAATTATATTATTATAATTATACATTATTATATTATTATATATATTTATCATAATACGTAAAGTTCTGTATTCTTTCTCGCTCGGATTATTTGATAGTACCTTAATGTCACAAAATCACATGTCACAAAGTTACGTTTGTGTACTACCCTAGAAATAGTTGAATGTTTTTTGTCATCTCGACCGAACGGAGTGAGTGGAGAGATCTCTCCATGTGCTTCGCTTAGTCGAGATGACATATCATTTGTCTTAATCAAATGTATCATTTAGCTATGCTAAATACTATGTTTCTGTAGGATGAAAATGATGGTATATAATTTGTGCTTTTGCTTGGCCGACGATGTCGGATAGTGTTGGTAGTTCTGCCTCGCGGATCTTTTTAACCGATTTGAGGGCATTTAGAAGCTCGTCACGCGTTTTTGGACCGATGCCCTTGATGTCATCCAGTTCTGAGTGTAAAGCGCGCTTAGAACGCTTGTTTCTGTGGAACTCAATCGCAAAGCGATGCACCTCATCCTGGATATGTGTCAACACGTGGAAGAGCTCAGAATCCGTCTTCAGAGCCACGTGGATTGGTGGGAAACCATATAGCAGCTCGTTGGTGCGATGACGATCGTCTTTGGCGAGTCCGGCAATGGGAATATCGAGGTTTAATTCGTCCTGAATCACTTGTCGAATCACCTCCATCTGGCCCTTTCCGCCATCAGCAATGATGAGGTCGGGTAGGGGCTGTTCTTCGTTTACCAATCGGGTATAGCGACGATGCACCACTTCTTTCATCGATGCATAGTCATCAGGGCCCTCTACCGTCTTGATATTGAAATGCTTGTAGTCTTTCTTGCTGGGTTTCATAGCCTTGAAAACCACACAAGAGGCTACTGCATCCTGACCAGAGATATTGGAGTTGTCGAAACACTCGATATGGTAGGGTAATTTGGGTAAGTGGAGCTTGTCTTGAAGCTCCTTCATCAGACGTGTCTGCTTCTGTTCTGGATTCAGTTTTTCGGCTTGTTTCAGACGATCCAGCTTATACTGTTTTCCGTTCTGAATCGACAGGTCGAGAAGGGTCTTTTTATCCCCTCTTTGAGGGATGGTGAAGGTAACATTTTCCAGCTCAACATCTACTGTTTCAGGCACGATAATCTCCTTCGCATCGCTCTTGAATCGCTGGCGCAGTTCGATGATACCCAACTGCAGAAGTTCTTCATCTGTTTCGTTCAGTTTCTTCTTGTATTCTATCGTGAAACTCTGGTTAATACTACCGTTAGAAACGTGGATATAGTTGATGAAAGCCATCTTTTCGTCCGACGTGATAGAGAAGACATCCACGTTGTTAATCGTATGACTTACCACCTCGCTGCGGCTTACAAAATGGTCAAGTGCGAGGTATTTCCGCTTCACTTCATCTGCCTCTTCAAAGCGCAGTTCTTCGCTCAGTTTCAGCATTTCTTCTTTCAGGTTGCGCAGCACTTGACGGGTGTTTCCTTTCAGGATTTCACGTGCCTGTTGGATGTTCTTTTGATAGTCCTCTGCGCTTTGTTTTCCCACGCAAGGCCCCAGGCATTTCTTGATGTGATAATCCAGACAAACCTTGTATTTGCCTGACTCAATGCCCTCTTTTGTGATAGCCGTATTACAGGTCCTGGGGTGATAGAGTTCCTTGATTAGATTTAGTACAGCCTGCATAGCTATACCATGAGCATAAGGACCAAAATAAGTACCCCATTTCTTGTTGATGGTGCGTGTTTTGAAGATACGAGGGAAATATTCGTTGGTGATGCAGATGGAAGGGTAGGTTTTACCGTCTTTCAGCAGTACATTGTATCGTGGATTATACTTCTTGATTAGCGAGTTTTCAAGCAGCAATGCATCCTCTTCAGTATTCACTACGGTATAGCTGATATCGTGGATCTTACTGACCAGTACTTTTGTCTTGTAACGATCCACTTCCGTGTGGAAGTAAGACGACACTCTTGCCTTGAGATTCTTCGCCTTACCTACATAGATAATAGTATGGTTCTCGTCATAATACTGATAGCTACCAGGCTTCTCTGGCAGCCTACTGACGATCCCTTTCAGGTATGCTAAACGCTTCTCGTTCTCTTCCTTCGTCATCTTATTGTTTCACGTGAAACATTTCTTAGATTGTTATGAGTGTAGTCAGATCTATGCCCTCAAACTCGTCGCGTCCATGTAGTCCTTCGTCTTTGATTTCAATGATGAAGTTCATATAGACTTTCTTGGGATTGAAGTGCTGAACCAGATTATAGGCACAGATCATCATGAATCAGAACGACGTCGTTTTCATCGATTGCGTCAAGATGCATCTCGATGGTGTCAACGCCATACTCCTTAGAGAATGATTCTTTGATAACCGTAGCGGGCAACTTTCCTGGTTTACGTGCCATCACAATTCCGCAACCCAGTCGTCCGGCGAGAGCAGAGGCCATAATAAAACCGCGACTCTCGATTCCAACGATTTTGGTCAGACCTTTGTCTTTGTAGATTGCCTCGAGTTCGTCGAGCATAATCTGTACACACTCGGCATTCTTGTAGAGCGTGGTAACATCTCTGAAGTTGATGCCCTTCTTGGGGAAATCTGGTATACTACGCAGATTATCCAAAAGTACTTTGTTGTTCATAATCAGCAAGTTATATGTTTATAATCCTATCATTGTTTCACGTGAAACATTAGCGCCCCATGAGCACCAAGAGCACATTGATGTCGCTGGGAGAGACACCAGGAATTCGACTGGCCTGCGCCAAAGTCTCTGGCTGGATCTTCATCAACTTCTGTCGGCACTCGGTAGAAAGTCCTTGAAGCTCTTCGTAATTGAAATGCCCGCGAATCTTGATGTTTTCCAGTCGATGCATTTTTTCTGCCACCATCCGTTCGCGTTCGATATAACCTTTATATTTCATCCTCACTTCTGCTGCTTCCGTAATCTCTTCCTGACGATTGATCGGACGATTTAGAATTTCTTTCAACTGAGGGATAATCTCAGATAGGTTCTGCAGATTCAGTTGAGGACGATTGACGAGCTCTGCCAACTTGCATCCAAACTGGAGTGGGGTAGTTCCTAAGGCTTCAAGGCCAGAATTGATTAATCGCGGTTTGATGGCAAAGCCCTGGCAGAAAGTTTCGATTTCTTCGATAGCCTTTTTCTTCTCGACCCACCACTCATAACGGTCTCTTTTGGCCAATCCAAGCTCATATGCCTTCTCAGTCAGTCGTGCATCGGCATCGTCTTGTCTCAACAGGATGCGATATTCGGCTCTTGAGGTAAACATGCGATAAGGTTCATCCACACCCTTTGTCACAAGGTCATCAATGAGGACACCGATATAGGCTTCATCACGATGCAAGACGAACGGATTGTAGGTTTCGCCTTGAGAGCTACCAGCGAATCCGGCCTTAAGAGCGGCATTAATTCCAGCCATCGTGCCTTGTCCGCCTGCTTCTTCATAACCTGTTGTGCCATTAACCTGTCCTGCCATGAAGAGGTTGGGGATGATCTTTGATTCCAAAGAATGATAGAGTTGGGTAGGATCAAAGAAGTCGTACTCGATGGCATAACCAGGACGATACACCTTCACATCGCGGAAGGCTGGCATCTTCTTGAGTGCTTCAATCTGCACATCCATCGGCAACGAAGAAGAGAAGCCGTTGAGGTACATCTCATTGGTATCCTCACCTTCCGGCTCAAGGAACAAAGGATGCTTTTCACGCTCAGGAAAAGTGACCAGTTTGGTTTCAATCGAAGGACAATAACGAGGTCCTATCGACTGAATCTGTCCGTTATAGAGTGGGGAGTCCTCAAGTCCGCTTCTCAGCATCTCATGAACTTCAGCATTGGTATTTACAGTCCAACAAGGGAGCTGTTTAAGCGCACCCTTTTTATTCATGTAGCTGAACTGATAAGGACGCAACTCACCTGGTTGCTCCTCAAGATCCTCAAAATGAACGGAGCGCTTGTCGATGCGGACAGGGGTCCCTGTTTTCATTCGAGCCGATACCACTCCATGACGTGTAATACTCTCCGTGAAATGAGCTACGGCTGGTTCCGCAACACGTCCCCCTGGCACCATCTTCCGTCCGATGTGCATCAGTCCATTGAGGAAGGTGCCTGCTGTGACGACCACGCATTTGGCATAGAGTTCTGCCCCCCAGATGGTTCTTACCCCAATGGCCTCCCCATGTTCTACCAGGAGTTCATCAGCCTGATCCTGCCAGACGTCGAGGTTGGGTGTCTGGTCGAGCATCCTGCGCCATTCCCAGATAAACTTTCCTCTGTCGCATTGGGCACGAGGGCTCCACATCGCAGGTCCCTTACCTACGTTCAACATGCGGAATTGTATCGAGGTGGCATCTGTCACAAGTCCCATCTGACCTCCAAGCGCATCAATTTCTCGCACAATCTGTCCCTTCGCAATACCTCCGATGGCAGGGTTGCACGACATCTGGGCAATCTTGTTCATGTCCATGGTCACCAGACATGTTTTAGCGCCCATATTGGCACTGGCAGATGCGGCCTCGCAACCAGCGTGACCACCTCCAATTACCAGTACATCATAGTTGAATTTCATCGTCCTTTTTCTATTTTTCCGCAAAAGTAAGCATAAAATTTGAAATTTTAATGCATTTTTCGTCCAAAAAACTTTGAAAGTTCACAATTTTATATTATCTTTGCGGTCTAAAGCCAATGATAATTACCTAAAATTAGGTACAAAAGGGAATATAACTTTTTTATAAATAATTTAATTTCAACAACTTATGTGGTTAATCAATTCATCAATTGGTAGAAAAGTTGTAATGTCCGTTACGGGTATTGCGCTGATCTT
>CACZTJ010000107.1 GCA_902784065.1 uncultured Prevotellaceae bacterium
AATGCTATAGCTCCTGACGTTACGCCGCCTGCACGCCTTCGCCGCTGGACTGCGGCCTTCATTGCTGTCTTCGTTGTGAATCATGTGTGGTATATGCCGATCTTTTTTCTCTCTTCAAGCGAGGATATTATGATGATTGACCTGATAGGTGGGTTGCTTGACTGTATGACATTATTTCCTGTGGCGATCATCGTGCTGTTCATTATGCTGCAAGACCGCAGGCGACCACTTTGGCCTATTGCTGCGATGATGACGCCGATTGTTGTAGCAGGGGCATGGTGCGTTGCCGCCCGTAGTTATGCCCTTCAGCCGATAGTATATATCTATTTCCTGTTGGTGTGCATGGGTTTAATTATATATATGGTACGTGCGTTGAGACAATATGGTCGCTGGCTGCGCGAAAACTTTGCTGACCTGGAGCACAAGGAAGTGTGGCAGAGTTTCATCGTGTTTTCCATCATTATGCTGGTGTTCGCTATCTATGCGTTTACCAACGAAGGCCCGGTTTATCAATATGCCATGCAGGTGATAGTCTTATTACTTATCTGCTTCCTCTTGTGGCGAGTAGAAACATTAAGCGATTTGAGCATCCAAATTGCCGCTACTGAATCAGAGGGCGACGAAGATCAATCCTTGTACAAAGGCCTTTCACAGACTAACCGCGATAGTATTGGCGCATTGCTACAGCAGCATTGCATAGACACGCAACTCTACTTACAGCATGATTTGACCCTTCTTCAACTTGCAAAAGCCATCGGTACAAACCGTTTCTATCTTAGTCAATATTTCTCCAGTTTGGGCACGACATACAATGCCTATATCAATGATCTGCGTGTCAATCACTTCGTTAATCTTTATCACGAGGCTATTGATGTTCATCGTTCCTTCACGGCCCAACAGTTAGCTCAGGAGAGTGGCTTCCGCAGTTACAGCACTTTTAGTAGTGCCTTCAAGCGCAAAACGAATCTGTCGGTAACAGCCTGGATAAGAGCACATGAAGGGCAGGAAAAGTTCTAATTTACCGAAATCTGCAAAAAAACTACCGAAATCTGCAAGAATCACGGCTCAGGGCATGGGTCGTGATTCTTATTTTGGAAAAATTGCTAACTTTGCGTCCAATGTTATCTAATCCGATGACTATAAATAAGTAAAACTAATAAATAATGTAATCACAAAATGAAAGCAGATCAGATTATTAAGAATGCGAAGATTTTTACTGCTAACAAGGACAATCTTCAGGCGACCGCCCTGGTAGTGAAGAACGGCAAGTTTATCTATGTAGGCGACGAGGCAGGCCTTTCTGCGTATGAGGGAGAGGTCACCAATCTTGGTGGCAAGTTTATCATGCCTGGCATCATCGACAGCCATGTGCATGTAACCACCGGTACTGGATTTGAGTACACTGATTTGGGCGTGCTCGTGCTATGTCCCAACAAACAGGAAAGCCTGGATTTTATGGCGGATTATATTCATAAAAATCCTGGACTGAAGTGTTACAGATTCGCGTTGGAGAAATCAGCACTGAATGGAGATAATATTACAAAAGAAGACCTCGATGCCATCTGTCCTGATGCCGAGATGGTAGTTTTGGAGATAGGTTGTCACAGCAACTGGGTGAACTCCAAGCTTCTCGCGGCGCACGGAATTACTGATGACACGCCAGATCCCGTGCCAGAACTTGCCTATTTTGTTCGCAAGGATGGGCATCTCACTGGAGAGTCATACGAGACCGCGAGCTGGCCCTTCCTCTTCGATGAATTAAGGAAAAGTTTGACCGATGAACAAATCGTGACGGCGCTCTCTCGCTGGATCGATTCCAGTAAAGAATATGGCGTGATTGGAGTTTTTGACTCCGGCTTCCCTGAACACAATGATATCCATGAGCGTATTTACGCACAATTACGCGAATTGGACAAACAGGGGAAACTGCCAATCTATATTGATGGATGCTATGTGCTCACACAGCCGAGGAAAGTGAAGGAAGCCTTGAAGGAAGTGAAACGCTTCAACCGTGAGTTCAACACGGAGCACCTGAAGGTACACACGCTGAAGATTTTTATGGACGGCACCATGAAGATAGAAACTGCAGCAATGATCACGCCTTACGTGGATACCGGTGTGTTGGGTGCCTCCGCCTTCAATGCGGAACAGGTCGCCGAGATACTGAAAGAGCTCAATGAGGCAGGGCTGGATCTTCATGTACACACCGTCGGCGAGGCAGCGTCTCGGGTGGTATTGGACGGCGTAGAGCTAGCCAGAAAGGAGCTGGGAGACAAATACCATGTGAAAGTTACCTGTGCCCATCTGTGGATTCAGGATGACGCAGATCTGGAGCGTTTTGCAAAGCTTGGCGTAACGGCCAATTTCACACCGTGGTGGCACAGCGGCAACATAGGCGGCAATCCTATTAATCTCTATACCGCTTTGATGGGAGAAAAACGCGCCCATTCCATGTACCGCTGCAAGACACTTTGGGATAGCGGTGCACTCGTGACCTGGTCAAGCGACGAGGTTTTCTACGGTGATTTTAAGAACTGGAGCCCCTACCTGGCCATGGAGGTTGCAATGACCCGATGGATCAATGAGAAGACCAGATTCGATGAAGTCGGAAGAACCATCGCACCATTCCCTCCTGAGAGCGAGAGAATGAACATTGAGGAAATGATGCTGGGATACACCATCAACGGTGCCAAGCAGCTCGGTATCGAAGCCTCTAAGGGTTCTATCGAGGTCGGCAAGGACGCTGACTTCCTCGTATTCGACAACGACCTGCTCACGGCAGAACATGAAGGCTTTAGCCACAACATGCCGAGTGAAGTGTATATTGGCGGAAAGAAAATGAATTAAAACAGGAATAAAAGTATGAAAACGAAAAGCTTGAAAAAGTGGATGCTTACCGCCATCCTGATTTGCGGTACGACAGTGGTCTTTACTTCATGCATTGGCAGTAATGACAATCCCGTCTCAACTTCAAAACTCCCCAAAAGTTACCACCTCGTAGCTAATGAGTACAAGGAAGTCCTACTTGACCCGCTGTTAGAGGTTAAATATGCGAGTATCGTTCAGGACCCAGGCGAGAAATTCACCATCGACAGCCCCAAGTCAGGACAGAAAATTACTATCCATTTCTATCGCCCCGATAATGCAGGGAAGGATGAAAAGACTCCCGTAGTCTATTATTGTCATGGAGGCGGCTACCAGACAGGCAACGCCACAATGTACGGCAACGATTTCCGCGAGATGTGTAACAGGCTCGGAGCCACGGTGTTTTCTGTGGAATATACGCTGACTTCCGATCCTGCTTACACTTATCACATAGAGTTGGATGAGGCATACGCTGGTCTGAGATACGTCCATGAACATGGTGACGAGCTGAAAGTGGACGGTGACAATATCGTCATCATGGGCGAAAGTGCAGGCGGTGGATTAACAACTCGTATGGCGATGTGGAATAAGGACAAGGGCAACGTGCCTGTAAGGGGCGCTGTGCTCATTTATCCTATGCTCGACTATCGCACAGGTGGTCCTGACGACCTCCACCCTGATGAAATGACAGGTGAGTTCGTATGGACAGCAGAGATGAATGTCAAAGGCTGGGCCGATTTGAAACATGGCCAGGAAATCCCTGCCGACGAGTTTATTTATTACTCACCAGCAGTGGCCACACCGCAACAGCTCGCCGGCTTCCCCAAGACGTTCCTTATCGTTGGCACCCTTGATCTCTTCGTCCATGAGGATAAGGCCTTTGTGGAACAGTTGAAGAAGGCTGGCGTAGAAGTAGATTCGTTCGTAGAGAAAGGTGTACCTCACTCCTACAATGTGATTTTGAACGACAGTCCTCAGACCATCCGTTTCAAGGATCTACGAGACAAAGCCTGCAAAGAAATGTTTAAATGAACTCATATAAAAAGTTACTATAAAGATTATGAAAAAGTACATAAATGTTTTGTGTGTGCTGATACTGGCACTGACGCTGATTGATTTCGTTTCGCCTTTTTTTGTCAGCAGTAGAAGAGATGTGAGCATAAGCCTTGATCCACAATCACTTTCCTTGGGAACAGCTGTCTTCCTGTTGGTGGTTGTGTTGGTAGCATTTGCTGCCGCCATTATATGCTTCGTCACCTTCATCAAGTTTATCTTGAACGTGAACCGTAACGAGGTGTTCACCACGAAGAATATCAGCCTGCTCCGCAAGTATGGTGTTTATACCTTGCTGTGTGGTGTGTGCATGATCATCCTCATCGTTTATATGGGCATCGCCCTCAATGAAGCCTTGACAGATTGTCTCGATACGTTTATCGAAGGCTTTTTCGCACTACTGATGGCCGAAGTGTTCTGCATCGGCCTGAAGATGCAGGAAGGCAAGAACACAGCCGCGTAAACAGATTTCCTGGTCAAGTATTATTGCATTTAATAGGTCAAGCAATAATATACTCACAAATTGGGCCCGCATTAATAGATGCGAGCCCTTTTTATGTTTAGATGTTTAGAAGTTTAGGAATTTTGCCAATAAATATAAAAAGGTGGGGCGAAAATAACACGATTTCCCAAAACTGTTGTACTTTTGCAGGCAAAGGTTTATCAATCATGTACGATCAGATTCGGGAAGATATACTGTTTATTATACTTTATTCCGTCGTGACGGCTATGGCCATGATGGCAAGCTGTTATCTGCTGTTCCGTCAAGGTAATGCCTTTGCCAAAGATCTTACACCGCCAACACGACTGCGCTGGTGGACTGCTGCTTTCTTTGCGGCCTTAGTCCTGAACCATTTAGTGTATATGCCGATCTTCTTTCTCTCTTCAAGCGAGGATATTATGTCGATTGACCTGATAGGTGGTTTGCTTGACTGTTTGACATTATTTCCTGTGGCGATCGTCGTATTGCTCGCTATGCTGCAAGACCGCAGGCGCCCGCTGTGGCCTGTTGCTGCGATGATGGCACCAATCATTTTAGCAGCTGCATGGTGTGTTGTCGCCCGTAGTTATGCCATTTTGCCGATGGCCTATGTTTATTCCCTGTTGATGTGCATAGGGTTAATCATATATATGGTACGCGCATTGAGACAATACAGTCGCTGGCTGCGCGATAATTTTGCTGACTTGGAGCATAAGGAGGTGTGGCAGAGTTTCGTGGTGCTGGCTATCATCATGTTGGTGTTCGTTATCTATGTGTTTACCACCGCAGGTACGTTTTACCAATATGCCATGCAGGTGATCTGCATAGTGTTGATCTGTTATCTCCTGTGGCGAGTCGAGACGTTATGCGACCTGAGCATCCCCATTAATGATGCAAAAGATTTGAACGACTCTGGCAAGCAGGGACGTGGCATAAGCCCTGTGGAAAAGTATTCACTTTCACAAAATTTCGGACCCTTATTGAAGAAACATTGCGAGGAGACCCAACTCTATTTACAGCACGACATCTCCCTATCCCAGCTT
>CACZTJ010000108.1 GCA_902784065.1 uncultured Prevotellaceae bacterium
CCGGCGACCTCATGATTATGAATCATGCGCTCTAACCAGCTGAGCTATCCCGCCATCTGCTGTTAAGCGGGTGCAAAGGTACACAAATTTTTCAAACCACCAAAATTTTTCGGAAAAATATTTTTTTATTTCGAAGATTTTTCATAATTTTGTGGCGTAGATATCTCTATTTACCAATAGCAAACGGACTAAAAGCGTATGGGCAAGCAAAGAATCGACATTGAATACCCACTGACTACTAAGTCGCCAAACATTATTTGGGAACAAATCAGCAGCGCACACGGACTTGAACGGTGGTTAGCAGACCACGTGACAGAGGAAAACGGCATTTTTACCTTCATCTGGGGCGAGCCCTGGACACAGCAGGACATCCGCAAGGCACATCTGATCGAATACGTGAAATACGACCATATCAGACTGAAATGGGATTATGACGACGAGACGGACGAGGACTCGTATTGGGAGATGCGCATCGGAAAGAGCGACCTGACGCACCATCTGAACCTGTTTATCACCGATTTTGCGGAAGATGACGATGGCGACGGCCTGAAGATCCTCTGGGAGAGCAATCTCGACAGACTGCACAGGGCCAGCGGACTGTAGCGAAGCGGCAGGCGATGAGTTAAGAATTAAGAAAATTTGCGGATAACTGACATTTTTTCTTAACTCATACCCCTTAACTCTCATTTTTTTAGTACCTTTGCACCCTGATATGCTCGGCATAAGGAAATTAGATATATTTATCACCAAGCAGTTCGGCATGCTGTTTATGGGAACCTTTTTCATCTGCCAGTTTGTGCTGATGATGCAGTTCCTGTGGCGTTATGTCGATGAGCTGATCGGTAAGGGTCTGTCGCTCGACGTGATGGCTCAGTTCTTCTGGTACATGGGACTGATGCTGCTGCCTCAAGCCCTGCCGCTGGCGATCCTGCTGAGTTCGCTGATCGTATTCGGTAACCTGGGTGAGAGCTCTGAGCTGACAGCTATCAAGGCTGCAGGCATCTCGCTGATGCAGGCGTTCAGGCCCCTGATCGTGATTGTGATGATCATATCCGGCATCTCCTACTTCTTTCAGGATGTGGTGTATCCCAAGTCAAACCTCTCTTTCTACCAGCTGCTCATCTCGATGAAGCAGAAGAGCCCCGAGCTCGAGATCCCCGAAGGCATCTTCTACGACGGTATCCCCGGCTCGAACATCTATGTGCAGAAGAAGGACCTGAACACGGGTATGCTCTATGGTATCATGATCTACCGCCAGACGGGCGGCTTCGAGGATCAGGCCATCATCCTGGCCGACTCGGGTATGATGCAGAGCACGGAGGAGAAGAAGCACCTGGTGCTGCAGCTGTATAGCGGCGAGTGGTTTGAGAATATGCGTTCGCAGGAGCTGGCCAACACCGCCACCGTGCCTTATCGCAGGGAGACCTTCTCGTCGAAGCGTATCGTGCTGGAGTTTGACAGCGGCTTCAACCTGACGGACATGAACGAGGTGGCCGGCGATGCACGTGCCAAGAGCCTGAGCATGATCCTGCACGACCTCGACTCGCTGAAGGAGTTTAACGACAGCGTGGGGCGCGCGTATTACAGGGATGCGAAGCAATACTATTTCCGCGGGCCCGAATATAGGGGCAACGACTCGCTGAAGCTGGTGAAGAAACTGGCTGGCGACACATCATCTTTCGACTCGCTCTATGCCCAGCAGACTGACTCGAAGAAGCAGGCTACCGTGAAGAACGCCCTGCAGAGCGTGCAGCAGATCATGACGGATATGGAGATGAAGATGGAGTATGCGAAATACCTGCACCGCAACTACCGTCACCATAAGATCGAGGCGATCAAGAAGTTCACCCTCGCCCTGTCGTGTATCATCTTCTTCTTTATCGGAGCTCCCCTGGGCGCCATCATCCGCAAGGGCGGACTGGGTGTGCCTGTGGTGGTGTCGGTGATGGTGTTTATCGTGTATTACATCTTCGACAACTCAGGCATGCGTATGGCGCGCGACGGACAATGGGAGGTGTGGTTCGGACAGACCATCTCTACCATCGTACTCACGCCGATTGCCGTGTTCTTCACCTATAAGGCCAACAAAGACTCTACCGTCTTTAACATCGACCTCTACAAGAACATCGCCATGCAGATACTCGGTCTCAGACAGAAGCGCTATATCACCCGCAAGGAGGTGATCATCACGCATCCGAAGTACAAGATCGACGTGAGTCTGCTGCGGAAGATCTCGGAGGAGATCGAGGCCTACAGCGAGAACCACAAGCTGCTGTTCTGGCCGAACCCCATCAAGGTGTTCTTCCATGCTGGCGACGACTATGAGATAGAGCGCATCTGCAATGCGCTCGAGGTGGCTATCGAGGATCTGGGCTACACACGCGACGTGAGACTGATCGCTGAACTCAACCAGTACCCGATCATCTACCCGAACGCCCATACCCGACCCTTCCGCAAAAAGTGGATGAACATCATCACAGGCTTGTGCCTGCCGCTGGGCGTCTTCTTCTACATCAGGATGTACCGCTTCCGCCTGCGCCTGTATAAGGACCTGCGCACCATCCGTCAGGTAAGCGATCGCATCATCCCGCGTGCCATGGACCTGTCGGCACAGCGAAAGGAGCTGAAGAGACAAGAAGAGCTGAAAGAGCAGGAAGCGTTGCAGAAGCAACTAGAAGCGTTAGGATCAAAGACTACTTAATATATATAATAAGGTGTAACATTATGGAATCATTCAAACTGAACTCAATAGAGGAGGCTGTGGCCGACTTCGGCGAAGGCAAGTTCGTGATCGTGGTGGATGACGAGGACCGTGAGAATGAGGGCGACCTCATCATCGCTGCCGAGAAGATCACCGCCGAGAAGGTGAACTTCATGCTGAAGAACGCCCGAGGCGTGCTCTGCGCCCCCATCACCATCGAGCGCTGCAACGAGCTCGACCTGCCCCATCAGGTACAGGACAACACCTCGGTGCTGGGCACCCCCTTCACCGTGACGGTGGATAAGCTGGAAGGCTGCACCACTGGCGTCTCTGCACACGACCGCGCTGAGACCATCAAGGCACTCGCCGACCCCGACTCACGCCCTGAGACCTTCGGACGTCCGGGACACGTGAACCCCCTCTATGCTCAGGAGAACGGCGTGCTGCGTCGCAGCGGACATACCGAAGCCACCATCGACCTCTGTCGCATGGCGGGCCTCTACCCTGCCGGTGCCCTGATGGAGATCATGAACGAAGACGGCACGATGGCTCGTCTGCCCCAGCTGATGGAGCTGGCGAAGGAATGGGACATGAAGATCATCAGCATCAAGGATATGATTGCCTACCGCCTGAAGAAAGAGTCGCTCATCGAGGTAGGCGAAGAGGTGGACATGCCGACCGACTACGGCCACTTCCGACTGATTCCTTTCCGACAGAAGAGCAACGGACTGGAGCACCTGGCACTCATCAAGGGTGAGTGGAAAGACGATGAGCCCATCCTCGTACGCGTACATTCTTCTTGTATGACGGGCGATATACTCGGCTCGAAGCGCTGCGACTGCGGCGAACAGCTCCACAAGGCCATGCAGGCCATCGAGAAAGAGGGCAAGGGCGTGGTGATCTACATGCAGCAGGAAGGACGCGGCATCGGACTGATGAACAAGATTGCCGCCTATAAGCTGCAGGAGGAAGGCTACGACACCGTGGATGCCAACGTGCACCTGGGATTCAAGCCCGATGAGCGCGACTATGGCTGCGGGGCACAGATGCTGCGCCACCTGGGCGTGCACAAGATGCGCCTGCTGACCAACAATCCCGTGAAGCGCGTGGGACTCGAGGCATACGGACTGGAGATCATCGAGAACGTGCCCATTGAGGTGACACCCAACCCCTTCAACCTGCGCTATCTGGAGACGAAGAAAAATCGCATGGGACACACCCTTCATCTGAAATAACAGGCAGAACGTCACAAATTCTGCTAAAAACATGAAAAAGTGACGTAAATATGATGTTTTCAAAATAATTTTGATTACTTTTGCACCCAAATTTGTAGAAATATGGCACAATTATCAAATCGTTTGCAGCGTCTGGCACCCTCTGCCACGCTGGCAATGTCACAGAAAAGTTCTGAAATGAAAGCCCAGGGCATCGACGTCATCAACATGAGCGTAGGTGAGCCCGACTTCAATACCCCCGACCACATCAAGCAGGCTGCTAAGCTGGCTATCGACGAGAATTACTCTCGCTATTCACCAGTGCCAGGCTACCCCGACCTGCGTCAGGCCATTGCCCGTAAGCTGGAGCGCGAGAACCATCTCCACTACACACCGGCAGAGATCCTCGTGTCGAACGGTGCCAAGCAGAGTGTGTGCAACACCGTGATGGCCCTCGTGAACGACGGTGAGGAGGTGATCATCCCTGCACCCTACTGGGTGAGCTATCCCCAGATGGTGAAGCTGGCCGGTGGTGAGCCCGTGATCGTAGAGGCTGGCTTCGACCAGAACTTCAAGATGACACCAGAGCAGCTGGAAGCCGCCATCACCCCCAAGACCCGCATGATCATTCTCTGCTCGCCCAGCAACCCTACGGGTAGCGTTTATAACAAGGAGGAACTGAAAGCGCTGGCTGAGGTGATCCTGAAGCATGACGACCTGTTTGTGCTGGCCGACGAGATCTATGAGCATATCAACTACATCGGCAAGCACGAGAGCATCGCCCAGTTCCCGGGCATGAAGGAGCGCGCCATCATCGTCAACGGTGTGTCGAAGGCTTACGCCATGACGGGTTGGCGTATCGGCTACATCGCCGCCCCCGAGTGGATCGTGAAGGGCTGCAACAAACTGCAGGGCCAGTACACCAGCGGTCCCTGCTCCGTGAGTCAGAAAGCTGCCGAGTTTGCCTATATCTCCAGTCAGGAGTGCGTCGAAGAGATGCGTCAGGCCTTTGAGCGGCGCCGCGACCTCATTGTGAAGCTCGCCAAGGAGATCCCCGGTATCGAAGTGAACGTGCCTGAGGGAGCTTTCTACCTCTTCCCCAAGTGCAGCAGCTTCTATGGCAAGAGCGATGGTGAGACCACCATTAACAACTCTACCGATTTCGCGATGTATCTGCTCGAAAAAGGTCACGTCGCAACCGTCGGAGGAGATGCTTTTGGCGACCCCGAATGCTTCCGTATGAGTTACGCCACAAGTGACGAAAATATCATCGAAGCGATGAATCGTATCAAAAATACGGTAGCAAAATTGAAATAAATCAATAAAATATGAGTTAAAAGTTATTAAAACGGCTTTTATAAGACTTTTAATTGCTATCTTTGCGAGGTCAAATTAATAAATAGACTATTTATAAACTTAATTTTTAAATAACTAAAAAATTAAAATTATTACATTTATGGCAACAACAACAAAGGCTGCAGCCCCAGCTAAAAAATCGGGCTTCCAAGGTGTTAAAGCGCAATCTGCTGCATCGCAGGTTACAGTGTTTGGTATTTCGTAATGGGTAACCCCGACAACTTCATCGGTGGCGACCGTTCAGGTCATCCCGCAAACCTTCTCGGTACTGTGTATAAGGGAGGTTTCGTTGTAGGTCTGATCCTTACCCTTCTCTTCACTGTTATCTGCCTTGGTATCGAGCGCTTCTTCGCTATCAAGACTGCTGCTGGTAAGATCAATCTGGCTAAGTTCACCGCTGACGTTAAGGCGCTGATCAAGGCTCAGAAGTTCGACGAGGCTGACAAGCTTTGCGACAAGATGCAGGGTTCAGTAGCAAACGTAGTTAAGGCTTCTATCAAGATGTATCAGACCGTTGAGGGTGACAGCACTCTGAAGAAGGCTGCTAAGATCGCTAAGATCCAGCAGGCTCACGACGAGGCTACACAGCTTGAGATGCCTACACTCCAGATGAACATGCCAATGGTTGCTACCATCGTATCTCTGGGTACCCTGACCGCTCTGTTCGGTACTGTGCTCGGTATGATCGGATCATTCCAGGCT
>CACZTJ010000109.1 GCA_902784065.1 uncultured Prevotellaceae bacterium
GGCTATACTGGAGAGCAATACCATCAGTACCACAGCCACCACATCCTCCACGATGAGGATGCTGGTCGCTCCCTTGACGAAACGCTCCTTGCTCATGCCAGCCTCGTCGATGGCCTTCATCACGATAGTGGTGCTCGACATACAAAGCATGCCCGCCAGGAACAGGGAGTTGACCATATCAAAGCCAGCATCCCATCCCACAAGGTAGCCAAAGAGCATCATGCCCACGATGATGGTCAATGCACCTATGGCTGCCACCTTGCCGCTGCTGATGAGGTTCTTCAGGCGGAACTCCAGACCGATGCAGAACAATACAAACAGCACACCGATGTCGCCCCATGCCTTCACATTGTCTGCATTTACAAGGGTCTGGCCAAACAGATTTGGACCTACCAGCACACCTGCCACGATATAACCCAGCACTACTGGCTGCTTTAACAACTTAAACAAAATACTGACTACTGCTGCAGTAATCATCAAAATGTATAAATCCTGTACCATATTAATAATAATATTTAATTGTTCACGGTTTTGTAACTTTTTGCAAAGGTACAAATAAAAATCGAGAATACAATTCTTTTTGAGAAAAATATTGGGTTCACATTTGTATGATGCGAGCCCCAGGCACGATTTCCTGCCCTTCATAGGCTTCTCATCCATGCAATAACAGTCACCTCAAGGTGACAAAAAAAAGGAGAGCCTATTGCTCTCCTCCAAAAAATAATAAAGCTACTTAGAATCATTAAGGCTCGGGATAAACTCCGCCTAATTTATATATGCTGTGAGTCGAGGTTGAAGTGTGTGAAGCACTCTGAACACTCGTCTGGATATCGTTACTTGCTAAGGTGTCATGATTTGCGACAAAATGGGGGAAAGATGTTCAATTATGTCGTAAAGAGCCTCCTTTTTGTCATGTCGAGTGCAGTTTTCCGATTGTCATGTCGAGCGTTAGTCGAGACATCTCTTGAGATCTCTCCATGCGCTACGCTTAGTCGAGATGACAGAAGAGATCTCTCCATGCGCTACGCTTGGTCGAGATGACAGAAGAGATCTCTCCACGCGCTTCGCTTGGTCGAGATGACAATAAAGGAGGGTTATAAAGTGAAAAATATATGTTTTTTTGTATAAGATATAGTATTTTCATATTAATTTTGTATCTTTGCGCCGATGAATGACGAAAACAAAATATCGGTTGTTATCAATACATTCAACGCAGCGCTCTATCTGGAGCAGGTGTTGGAGGCGGTGAAGGATTTTGACGAGGTACTGGTCTGCGACATGGAGAGTACCGACAAGACCCTCGACATTGCCCGTAAGTACAACTGCAGGATCGTGACTTTCCCCAAGGCCAATCATAAGAGTGCAGAGCCTGCCCGCACCTTTGCCATCCAGTCGGCTACTTACGACTGGGTGTTGGTGGTGGATGCCGACGAGATCGTGACTCCCGAGCTGCGCAACTATCTCTATGCCCGTATCAGGGAGAAGGACTGTCCGGCAGGCATCTACATCCCCCGTCTGAACCGCTTTATGCTGCGCTATACGAAGAGCAACAGCTATGACTACCAGTTGCGTTTCTTCCGCAAGGAGGGCGTGACGTGGCCACCTTATGTGCATACCTTCCCCTCTGTGAACGGACGTACGGAGAAGATTCCTCACCAGATGAAGGAGGCACGCTTCGTGCATCTGGCCGATGAGACGATCAGCGTGCTGATGCGAAAGACGAATGCCTATACCGACAGCGAAATGGAGAAGCGTGCCGAGAAGCACTACGGACTGGGTGCGCTGATAGGAAGACCCCTGTGGCGCTTCTTCCGTAACTACATCCTGAAGATGGGATTCCGCGACGGGATGCCCGGGCTGATCCGTGCAGGGATGGATGCGGTGTATCAGTTTGTGCTGGTGGCAAAGATTATGGAACAACAGTATCGAAACAAGAACCATCATGAATAACGAACAAGCATTATTCTCGATCTTTATTCCCACCTGGAATAACCTCAACTTCCTGAAACTCTGCGTGGCAAGCATCCGGAAGAACTCTACTTACAGGCATGAGATCCTGGTGCATGTGAATGACGGTAGCGACGGTACGTTGGAGTGGGTAAAGGCAGAGGGACTGAAATATACGCACTCACCGGAGAACATCGGCGTGTGTTATGCCCTGAACGGGCTCAGACCGTTGGCTACGACTGACTACGTGCTGTTTATGAATGACGATATGTACGTGTGCCCAGGATGGGATGCAGCACTCTACGATGAGATCAAGGCCATCGGCCATAAGCTGTTTTTCCTCTCGGCCACGCTGATACAGCCAAGACCTTTCTTCTGTAAGAGTGTGATAGCCCCAGCGAATTATGGTGAGAGTGTAGATACCTTCGACGAGGTACGCCTTCTGAAGGAATATCAGACACTGAAGCACGGCGACTGGCAAGGGGCTACCTGGCCTCCTAACATTGTGCATAAGGATATCTGGGACCTGGTGGGGGGCTACAGCGTGGAGTATAGTCCTGGCATGTATTCAGATCCTGACTTCTCTGCGAAGCTATGGCATGCAGGCGTGAGACTCTTCAAGGGGGTGGATAAGAGCCGTGTGTATCACTTTGAAGCACGCTCTACCCATCGTATCGTGAAGAACGACGGCTCGCTGCAGTTCCTCAGGAAATGGGGCATCACCTCCTCGTCGTTTATGCGTGATGTACTGCATCGGGGTGAACCTTTCGGTCAGGACATCGACAGCGCCCAACTGTTGCGGAAGGATATCGTTCGCAGCAAATGGAAACGGGCGCTGACCATCTTTAAATCGACAAAAGCCAAAGATATCTGGACGGAATAAATATGATGAAGCTACTCTATTACCTGACATACGCTGTGCTTTGGCTGTGCTCACTTCTGCCGATGTGGGTACACTACCTGATTTCTGACGGTATCTACGTGGTGGTGTATCATCTGGTGGGTTACCGTAAGAAGATGGTAAGGAAGAATCTTTCAGACAGTTTCCCTGAGAAGTCGGAGGCTGAGATTATCAAGATAGAGAAGGATTTTTACCGCTGGTTCTGCGACTACCTGGTAGAGACCATCAAACTGCTGACCATCAGCAAGAAGGCCTTGAAGCGCCGCATGGTGTTCAAGGGTACGGAGATCGTGGATGAGATCGTGGAGAGCGGACAGTCGTGTGCCGTCTATCTGGGGCACTATTGCAACTGGGAGTGGATCACGTCGCTACCCCTCTGGGTGACACCGAAGGCGCAATGCGGACAGATATACCACGTGCTGGAGAACTCGGAGTTCGACCAGATGTTCCTCAATCTCAGACAGCGGATGGGAGCGGTATGCATCCCCATGGCCGAGACGCTCAGGCGACTGGCAGAGTTCAGACATCAGCAGCAGCCTGTGGTGATCGGCTATATCTCCGATCAGGTGCCGTTCTGGAACAACATCCATCACTGGCTTGACTTCCTGAACCATGACACCCCCGTGCTGACGGGCACGGAGCGACTGGCGAGGAGCGCTGGGCATGCGGTGCTCTACATCGATGTGGTGCGTCCGAAGAGGGGCTACTACGTGGCAGAGTTCAAGCTGATAGAGCGTAACCCGAAGCAGACCAAGGATTTTGAGTTGACAGATGCCTATTTCAAGATGCTGGAAGCCTCGATCCAGAGGGCGCCGCAGTACTGGCTCTGGACACATAACCGCTGGAAACGGAGCCATGAGGAGTTTAATATCCGTTATGATGAGGCTACAGGCCGCGTGAGTCTGGAAGACCTCGATACCATCAAGAAAAGAAAGGGATTGATCTAAATAAGTTGAGGTTATGATTTTCGTACATGATAAGGGGCGCATGGCTAACAACATGCTGCAATATGGGCATGTGTATGCCTGGGGGCGAGAGCATGGACGCACCACGATGTCGATGCGCTTTGCCTATAAGTACCCGTGGTTTGAGATCTGCGACACAAAGCATCATAATTTCCCGACCTATCTCTTTGCCAAATATGGGGCGAAGATGGGGCTGATACCCACCGTGCATTTCGATCAGGAGAATGGCGACTACAGCCATGAGGAGCAGATGATGCTGGAGAAGCGGATGATTGTGGTCGCGGGCTGGTATGCGCGCTGGTATGACCTCTTCGAGAAATATAAGTCTGAGATCAAGGAACTCTTTGCCTTCAAGAAGGACGTGCTGGCCACGGCGCGACTGAAGCTCGGCGAGGGCAATGCCGTGAGAGTGGGCCTGCACGTGAGAAGGGGCGACTACAAGACGCATTTGGGAGGTCGTTTCTACTATAATGATGCCCAGTATGTGGACGTGCTGAAGCAGTTTAAGGCACTGATGCCAGATACGAAGGTCATCTTCTTTGTGTGTGGCAATGATCCGGAGCTGAACAGAGGGTATTTCAAGAAGGAGCTGGAAGACGAGATGTGCAAGGTGGACTTTCCTGATGGGAACCCCGCTGAGGACATGTGTCTGCTGTCGTTGTGCGACTGGCTGATCGGTGCGCCGAGTACCTTTTCTTTGGTGGCTGCGATGTATCGGGAGGTGCCGCTCTACTGGATAGAGGATCCTGAGGCTCCGCTGACAAAGGAACGATTCAAGCTTTTCAACGAACTGTTCAGGAAGATATATTAAGGCAGGAGGCGATCCTCTGTCATACGCATCATGTATTGCTGGATGATGCCTTTCACTTCCTGTTCCATCCAAATCTGATCGGGTAGCTTTCCTTTGAGGTTGTGGCGCATGAGCGAGTCCTTGAGGGCATAGACGCCTACTGTCTGCTCACCATCGAACTGAAGCACATGACCTTTCTTCACATACTGATAGATGCCGTTGAGATAGTTGACGGCCCAGGTCTCTTCGGCTCGGGTGTTGAAGAGGTCGATACCAAAGGCGAAGTAGGGCTTCTGGTAGTTGAGCATTCCCATCAGCGTGGGCAGGATATCGATCTGTTGGGCTATCTTGTCCTGGATCTCAGGCAGTCGGTTGTTATTGCCTGGCTCATATATAATGATAGGTGAGCAGAAACCGCCCAGATCGGTTTGGTAATAATCGTGGTCGGAGAGGTTTGTATGGTCGCTGGTGAGCACGAAAATGGTGTTGTTGAACCAAGGCTCGTGGCTCACCCGCTCAAAGAACTTCCTGAGGGCCATGTCGGTATAGCGGATGCACTTGTGGATGACAAGACCCTCTTCGGGGAAGGTCTTCTGATATTTCTCGGGCACCACATAGGGATGGTGGCTGCTCGC
>CACZTJ010000110.1 GCA_902784065.1 uncultured Prevotellaceae bacterium
GGTTCGAAGTCGAATCAGGCAGAGATGCAGAACATCGTGGTGAAGATGAAGGACGAGCTGGAACAGATCAAGGAACAAGTACTGAATGCACTTTAATATGCGAGGGAAACTAATTATATTCTCAGCTCCCAGCGGTACAGGGAAGTCAACGATTATCTCTTGGCTGATGAAGGAGCATAAGGAGTTGAATCTGGCATTCTCTATCTCCTGCACATCAAGAGCGCCAAGAGGAACAGAACAGAATGGCGTAGAGTATTTCTTCCTGACCCCTGAGGAGTTCCGTGCACGCATCGAAGACGATGAATTCCTGGAGTTTGAGGAAGTTTATACCGACCGCTTTTACGGCACACTGAAGTCCCAAGTTGAGAAACAGCTGGAGGCAGGACAGAATGTGGTGTTTGATGTAGATGTGAAAGGTGGCGTGAATATCAAAAAGTTCTATGGCGACGAGGCGCTGAGCATATTTATCCAGCCGCCTTCAATCAATGAACTGCGCCGCCGTTTGGAAGCTCGTGCTACTGATGCCCCTGACGTGATCGATCAGCGTATTGCAAGGGCAGAATTTGAACTCACTTTTGCAGAAAAGTTCGACAAGGTGGTTGTCAACGACATTCTTGAATATGCTGAGGCTGATGTCTTGGCTGCTATCCAGCAGTTCCTGTCAAAAGACTAATCTCATTTCTTAATGATTAAGACGGGTATCTTTGGCGGATCATTCAACCCCATCCACAACGGACATATCTCTTTGGCAAGACAGCTGAAAGAGAAAGCAGGTCTTGATGAAGTGTGGTTGATGGTGTCGCCTCAGAACCCCATGAAACGACAGACTGATCTGCTGAGCGATGAGGCTCGTCTGCAGATGGCTCGTCTGGCTTTGAAGCATGAGCCTGGCATCATTGCCAGTGACTATGAGATGCATCTGCCAAAGCCCTCCTATACATGGCTTACGCTTCAGTCTTTAAGCCGCGACTATCCCGATCGTCAGTTTGTGCTGATGATTGGGGGCGACAACTGGGCAATCTTTCATAGGTGGTTTCATGCCGATGATATTCTCCAGAACTATCAGGTGGTGGTTTATCCTCGACGTGATGAGCGACCTGTTGAAAAAACATTGCCTGCAGGCGTTACGATTGTTGAGGCCGAGTTGCTCGATGTCAGCAGCACGGAGATCCGTCAGCGTATCCGTGAGGGCAGGAGCATCCAGAAACTGGTACCCCCATCGGTAGCGGCATTCATCAAACAAGAAGGTTATTATGTTTAATCGACAGAATATCAGTAAATGGCTGGGAGCTCTGTTCGCACCGATTGAGAAAAACGGTGCGTTCTTCGTCTTCATGTTCGTTCTGGGTTTACTTTGTACCCAGCTCGAAATCATGCCTTATTATCTGCGCAATCGTGGGGCAGAGCCCTATGATTTGTCAGTGCCTGAACTGTTTCTGGATATCTATATCGTCTGTGTCCTGTTGACATTGATTCCCCGCAAGGTCCGTATTTTTGTCAGGACTCTGCTTTATGTGCTCCTCTATAGTGTTGCCATTGTGGATATGTATTGCTATGAGCGTTTTGAATCGACACTCACACCCACGATGCTGATGCTGGTAGGGGAGACAACTCCCCAGGAGGCTGGCGAATTCCTGACAGGCTATCTCAGTTGGGATATTGTCAGAACGATGGTAGGGTGGGTCCTCCTGTTGATTCTGGTTCATATCGTGTGGACATTTGTACGTTGCCCATTACGCAAGCAACTACTGAAGATGATAGCTCTGCAGATTCCTCCGATGATGATAACTGGCCTGAGGGCCATCCTGAGTCTCGTGGTAGCTTGGCTGCTTATAGTTAGCGTTTCAGAAACATGGGATAATAAGGTGGCGATACATCGGATGTTTACTTACGATACCGTCGGACAGGTGGAGCGCGAGCTGACCAGAAAGGATCAGGCAAACCTCTATGTTCCTATCTACCGCTTGGCGTTCAGTGCCTTTGCCAATCATCTGGCATCCCATCAGCTGGTGCAGTTGGAAGCTGCCAGCGACAAGATTCAGATCGACAGCTGCAGTTATCGGGTGCCAAATATCGTTCTGGTAATTGGCGAGAGCTACAACAAGCACCACTCACAGCTCTATGGCTATGAGAAGCCTACAACACCTTTCCAGAAGGCGTTGGCTGAGGAGGGAAGCTTGGTGCCCTTCACCGATGTGGTTGCCCCTTGGAATCTCACAAGCTTTGTCTTCAAGCACGTCCTGTCGCTTCATGCGGTAGGTGATAGTGGCGAGTGGTGCGATGCCCCCCTCTTCCCAGAGGTGTTCCGCAAGGCTGGTTATCATGTGACCTTTATCACCAACCAGTTCCAGTCGGAGGCCAAGGAGGCTGTCTATGACTTCAGCGGCGGCTTCTTCTTGAATAATCCTGAGATGAGCAAGCGCCAGTTTGATACCCGTAACAACAGTCTCTATCGCTTCGATGAAGGGGTGCTGAAGGCTTATGATCAGCTGAAGCCGAAGGGTCAGGCGCATCAGTTGGTTATCTTGCATCTGATGGGTTCGCACGTGGAATATAGAGCCCGTTATCCGCAGCCTGCCCGCCGTTTCTTCACCCCTGAGAATGCCAATCGTCCGGAGCTCAACAAGAAGCAGCGTTATATCCTCTCCGATTATGACAACTCTGTACGTTATAACGACTCTATCGTGTATGCCATCACCCAGCGTTTCATCGATAAGGATGCAGTGGTGATCTATATGCCCGATCATGGTGAGGAGATCTTTGATGGCTCGCCGTTTATGTATGGTCGTATGCATGGCGCGAACATCGACTATCGTCTGGCTCGTAATGAGATGGAGATCCCTTTCTGGATCTGGGGTTCACCTCAGTTTATCGAGAATCATCCTTCTGACTGGCAGGCGATACAGAATGCCAAGGATCGTCCGATGATGACAGATGTGTTGCCCCATCTGCTGCTCTATCTGGGTGGCATCTCCACACCTGCCTATCGTCCTGACTATAATGTGATAGCACCAGAATACAATACGAAGCGCCCTCGCATCCTGAAGGGCACTACCGATTATAATACACTGAAGAAATGAAGGAGTTACTGACACGAACCGAATGTACAGCAATGAAGGGTATAGCCATCTTGGCCATTATGCTTCACAACTACTGCCATTGGCTCAGGGGGATAGTGCGGGAAAACGAATACACCTGGCAACAATACAAGTTCGACGAGCTTTGGCATATCACTCTTAATCCTGATGAGCTGCTACCTATGCATCTGGTGTCGTTCTTCGGCCATTATGGTGTGCCGGTATTCCTCTTCTTGAGCGGTTACGGACTGGTTAAGAAGTACGAGCTGAGTAAACTGCCAGAGATAGGCTTATGGCGCTTCGTACGCTACAACTATCTGAAACTGTTCCGTATCTTCATCGTTGGTTTTGTGGCCTTTATCATGCTCGATGCCATCACCCCAAGCATGCACCGCTATACATGGACAGCGGTGGTTGGCATGTTAGGCATGTTTGCCAACCTGTTCGAGGATCCCTCGCATGTCGTTTGGCCTGGTCCATATTGGTATTTCAGCATCACTCTTCAGCTCTACATCCTCTATCGACTGTTATTCTATCGTTGGCGCCATTGGGGTGTTATCCTGGCTGCAATCGTGCTTTGCTGGATTTGCCAATTATCTTTTGAGAACGATGCAGTAACATTGGAGCGCTTGCGCTATAATTTCATTGGTGGCATGCTGCCATTCGGTATGGGATTGGCGCTGGCACGATACGAGCCGAAACTGGTTAAAGACTGGACAATTACTAAAAGTCCTTCGCTGATAATAGCCTGGGCAGCAAATCTTATGTTAGCTGTCGCATTCTGTTTTATGTTCAGTTCAAGCTTCGGTAACTGGCTATGGGTGCCTGCACTCATTGTTTGGGGTACCATCCCTATGGTAAAACTCATGCCAGAGCGTGTACTCAGCCTGTTTGTGTGGTTGGGCACTATCTCTGCTGCCATCTTCGTCACCCATCCGCTGGTGCGGAAGATTTTTGTGCGTCCTTATATCCACGACGATCTGTATGCAGGTCTGTTGCTCTATATAGTGGCAACCCTGCTCCTATCGTGGCTGTTTAAGAAGATTATCGACCAGATACCCAGTCCTAAGTTATGAAGAAGATCTATGCTTTCGACTTTGATGGAACGCTGACCACTTGCGACACCCTGTTGGCTTTCATCCGTTACGTCAGGGGTACGCCGGCCTTTGTGCTGGGATTCCTGTATCATGCCCCTCTGCTGGCGCTGATGAAGTTGGGTCTTTATCCAAACTATCTTGCCAAGCAACGTGTCTTCTCGTGGTTCTTTAAAGGTCTTAGTCTGCAGGCGTTCGACGCCTTGTGCCAGTATTTCGCCTCAGACAATAGCCATTTGCTTCGACCTGAGATGCTTCAGAAGGTAGAGCAAGCCAAGGCTGAGGGGGCAGAGGTGCTTGTTGTGAGTGCGAGTATCGACAACTGGGTACAGCCTTTCCTGTCTGGCGTCATCGTCTTAGGTACACAGATAGAAGTGGTGGATGGACATCTGACGGGCCGTTTCAGCTCTCCCAACTGCTATGGTCAGGAGAAGGTGAATCGTATTCTGGAGCGCTTCCCTGATCGTCAGTCCTATTATCTGATAGCCTATGGCGATAGTCGTGGCGACAAAGAGATGCTAGCCTTCGCTGACGAAGGGCATCTCATTTGAAACAGTAAACACTTAAACTATTACTTTCCTTCGTACCACTGTTTGCGGTTGTAGTAATCTTGGATGCCTGGTAGCACACGACGAGGCGAACGGAAGTCTTTCAGAATCCAAGGAGTCGTACCTGCCAGACCATCAATCTTGTCGAGCATAGCGGTATTCTCGCGATAGAGGTTCTCCTGGAACTCCTCTGTCCAGCGCTGGTTCTTGGCTCCGTGATAGCCATACTTGGCACCACCTCCGAACTCACTGACGATGACGGGCTTATTATAGGGAATCTCCCAGGTCATCTTTGGCGCATCGTTCACATCGCGATACCAACCGATATACTGGTTGAAACTCACTACATCCACATATTCGTTCATATTGTCGTTCAGGCGATTCAGATAATTGGAGGCACTTGTTACCTCCATTGCCATAGAGATCAGACGGGTACTATCGAAGCTGCGGGCCTGCTTGGCGAGACGACTGAGGAAGGCATCACGTTCCGCAGAGTGGGGCGTCTCGTTAGCAATGCTCCAGATGATGACGTTCGCACGGTTATGGTCGCGATGGATCATATCTGTCAACTGGTTTTGGGCATTCTCATAGGTCTTCGGATTCTTCCAGTCGATGGTCCAGTAACAGGGAATCTCCGACCACACCATCAACCCCATGCGCTCTGCCTCGCGTACCATATATTCATTGTGCGGATAGTGAGCCAGTCGCACGAAGTTACAACCCAGTTCCTTGGCCCAGGAGAGTAGTGTATGGGCATCTTCTGTGCAGTTGGCACGTCCGCCACCGTTGGGCTTCTCCTCATGGATGCTGATGCCCTTCAGGAAGATCGGTTTGCCGTTGAGTAGAATCTGTTTACCACGCGTCTCAATCATGCGGAAACCGATGCTGTCGGCTATCATTGAGTTGTCGAGGGTGATCTCCACCTGATAGCGCTTGGGGTTCTCAGGGCACCATAGCTGGGGCTTCGCCTTCATATTGATAGAAGCAGTGCCGTCGGCAGCAGTCTTGATGGTCTTTTTGATTTTCAGCTCAGGGATATTCAGGGTTACGGTATGGTCAGCCTCAGCCTTGTTGAGTTTGACGCTGAAGGAGAGCTGGCGCCCTTCAAGGCTTGTAAGCTGCAGGTTGTAATCCTCAAGATACACAGGCGGCACCTTTACGAGCATCACGTCACGGGTGATACCACCATAGTTCCACCAGTCGAAGATCTGAGTCGGCACAGCCTCTGCATGCCGCTTGTTATCCACCTTGACGATGATGGTGTTCTCACCTTCAATCAGCAGGTCGCTGATGTTAAAGTTGAAAGGTGTGAAGCCACCCACATGGTGACCAGCTTTCTTGCCGTTCACCCATACATGGCAGTCGTAGTTCACAGCCCCAAAGTAGAGCAGCGTGCGACACTCATCCATCGGCACTGCCTGGAAGCTCTTCTTAAACCAGACAGTACCCTCGTAGAAGAACAATCGCTCGTCCTGTGTGTTCCAGTCACCTGGAATCCGCATCGTGGGCGACTTGTCGAAGTCGTACTCTATCAGGTCCTCGGGCTTCTGCGGTTTGGCATTCAGGAAGAATCCCCATTCCATGGGCTTCATACGATAATCGTAGTAGCCCTCCTCCTGCACATCCACAATATAGTTCCACTCGCCGTTGAGCGACATGCTCTCGTAGGCATTCACATTCTGGATCAGCGGCAACGATTCTGCCAACAAAGCCTGTGGAAGCACTGCCCCCACCATCAGCATGAAGATACTTAGTATAGTTTTCATATCAATTTTGGTAGTTATTCGACCACAAAGATAGGAATTTATTTCCTGATAGACAAAAGTATGCCTTACCTTTTATAATTTATTAGACGCAATCATCAACACGTTAATACTTAATAGTAGCAATTACTACATTTAATGGTAGCAAAATTTCCCCTTAATGGGAATTTTATGCTGGTAGGCCTACAAACAAGTGTTCCTAAATATATCATTTTTAGGTTAACCTCACTTACCTCAAATGCCCTATACATCGGTATTATAGCCCTATCAAGTGAGGTTAGTGAGGTCACTTATGAAATTATTGTACATCTCTGATTCTATATAAATGAGGCCGTTTTTTTCTTGGCCTAAGAAAAAATTTTCTTTGGCTATATAACAATTGTTTCTAAGCTTAGTAGCAAAAAATGTCTCATAGGGCTTAGTGAAAAAATAGCGACAATCTTGTTCGTTTCGCAGATTGTGACATAAGAGAAACGCGCAAATCAAGAAAACGAGAATCTATCAATCCTTATACACCATCATATCGGCTAACTTCAGGAAGTAGTCGTTCGACCAGATATCGAGTTCATGCTGATTAAAGATGAAACCTCTGACATCCTGCTTTACAGATTCCATATCAGTCGTTGATAACTTCTCGTGCAGCATCTCCATAAAACGTTCCTTTGTGATGTCCTCATCATTGAATTCACGGATACGCTTCTGCAGATGTTCAAAGTTCAGCGGCACGCGATTGGCTATATACCATTGGAAGTCGTACCAGTCGCGTCCCTTCACTCTGGTCTTCCAGTTACGATAAAGCAAGGCATGCATCTTGCCAGCATAAAGATCAGGAAGAGCTACACAGCGCACCACAAAGGGATAGGGGCGGGATAAAGGCAAGTATTCCGTCTCGAATCCCAGTGGAGGATCTGTGTCCATCTCTATTTTTACCTTGACAGTCTTCTTGGACTGGAACTTAATATCAAAAACCTCTGTATTTTCCTTGAGGAATGCGGATTCTACACGTCCAAACATCTTTTTATCCTTCTTCTGAATGACAACCTCATGTCCTGCCAGATGAAATTCCTCAATGATGTAGGGAAAGAAGTCTTCCAAATGAATATCGCTGTTTTTTTCTCTGAGTGTAAAGTCCATATCCTCGGAGTAGCGAGGCAACTGATGGAAAAGCCGCAGGCATGTGCCGCCATAAAATGCAGCATGCTTGAAGAACCCTCCACGACTGAGTCCTGCAAGAGCTATCTTCTGCATCACCTCCTGTTCCACATTGGGCGTGGAGGTACTTTCTTGCTGTTGGTATTCAGCAACCATCTGATCATATATGTTCATAGTTTCCTGATGAGTTTAATGAGGTTTTGTAATATTTGCGTCTTTCGTCCCTTTGCTATACATTGTTCAATGATACTCGTGTCGAAGTCTTTGAGAGAATCTGTATCGAAACGCAGGTATTCTTCCAAGTACTCCCAGAGACCCTTGATAGATTGGGGTGGTCGTTTTATGTCATGAATGATACTATCGCATAGCGCCTTTTCTGGACTTGCCATAATACACGATACGTCGTTGTCTTCGACAATCCTCAAACCAATAGGAAAATACTGTGGCGAGACGTGGAAATATTCAAATGTTCCCAACTTGTTCTCAAATCGTCGCGTATGTAGTGTAGTCATTGAACTCATGATGTGTACTTGTTCTGGAATGAGCCCATACCATCTTAAAGCCCACTGTAAAGAAACATATGACGGGCCATAGATGTGATTGGCACAAAGTCGTGCATCAATAGCCTTGCCTGTCACCTCCCCACTTACGACATAAAGTCCTCGTTTCAGTTGGATGATATCACCATTCCTCTCCAATGCATGAATTTTGTCGGCAGGAGATGATAAATCACTATAGCAATCGTATAGCGTTTGTGTGCGAATTGGGATATTTCCGAACTTTAGTAATGGTGACTTCTTCATCGTTATTCGTATGATTATGCCGCAAAGTTACAAAAAGAGGTACAGAAAATCGAAAGAAACTCGAATAAATGTACGAGAATTAACACCTTTTAATATGTCAGTTCATCTTATTATACAAATAAAAGAGTGAAAAAGATAGGATTCTAAAGAAAAAAACTAAATTGCTTTTGCCGTTTGGTTTTTTTTCAGTAACTTTGCGACGAAATAGAATCATTATGGCAGAAGAAAACAATAACATTGAACCACAGAACGAACAAGTAAGGTATGACGATGAGAACATCCGTCATCTGAGTGATATGGAGCATGTGCGAACCCGTCCTGGTATGTATATCGGTCGACTGGGCGATGGCTCTTTACCTGAGGATGGTATCTACGTGTTGCTGAAAGAGGTGATCGACAACTCCATCGACGAGTTTAAGATGCATGCAGGCGACCGTATTGAGGTGAACATCAACGAGAACCTGCGTGTTACCGTTCGCGACTATGGTCGAGGCATCCCCCAGGGTAAGCTGATAGAGGCTGTATCGGTGCTGAATACGGGTGGTAAGTATGACTCCAAAGCCTTTAAGAAGTCCGTTGGACTGAATGGTGTGGGTGTGAAGGCTGTTAATGCCTTGAGTTCACGTTTCGAGGTGCATAGTTATCGTGAGGGTAAGGTTCGCAAGGCAGTCTTTGCCCGTGGTGAGATGTTGAGCGATGTGACGGAGGACACTCAGGACGAGAACGGCACATATATTTTCTTCGAGCCTGATGACACCCTTTTCCTGAATTATAAGTTCCAGGATGACATCGTGGAGAATATGCTCCGCAACTATACCTATCTGAACACGGGGCTTGCCATCATGTATAACGATCGTCGCATCCTCTCGCGTCATGGTCTGGAGGATCTGCTGAAGGATCGTATGACTAACGATGCCCTCTATCCCATTGTCCATCTGAAAGGTGAGGATATCGAGATTGCCTTCACGCATGCCAACCAATATGGTGAGGAGTATTACTCGTTTGTGAATGGTCAGCATACCACGCAGGGTGGAACCCATCAGAGTGCCTTCAAGGAGCATATCGCTCGTACCCTTCGCGACTTCTTCGGTAAGTATGAGTATGGCGATATCCGAACGGGTATCGTGGCAGCTATCGCCATCAATGTAGAGGAGCCGATGTTCGAGAGTCAGACGAAGATCAAACTTGGCTCTCTGACAATGTCGCCCGATGGGGTGAGTATCAACAAGTATATCGGCGATTTCATCAAGCAGGAGGTGGATAACTATATGCATATCCATGCTGATGTGGCTGAGGTGCTGGAAGGAAAGATTAAGGAGAGCGAGCGTGAGCG
>CACZTJ010000111.1 GCA_902784065.1 uncultured Prevotellaceae bacterium
AGTTGTTGTCGAAGGCAGGGACGATGGTAATAGCAGCTCTTGGCGATACGATCGTTTCTTTGTTAAACGACCAGTTGGCGAGTCTGATACCATAGTTCAATGTGAAGAAGTTGTTACCCTTCGAAAATCGGTAAGTGTCTTGCACATAAGCTTCGATACGATGGCTGTTCTCCTCATTCTTGGCAGCGAGTGAGTAAATCAGGTCTAATCTATCGGCAGAGTGGGGGATGGAGTAGCCACTAGAGTCGCGCATCTCGTATTCCTTGGCTTGTTCTTTAATGTGTTCAATCTTATAAGTAATACCAGCCTCAAAGTCGTGGTGGGTTGTCTGATGTTTGCCAATCAGTTTGAAACTCACCATATCAGCAGTGAGATAATTGCGGGCATGTTCCATATAGGTTCCCACACCGAGATTATCCTGTGTCTGTGTGTCATCGAGCCAATATTGTCCCATGATATCATAGGTCTCCTTCTCTTTGGAATGGAAGGCTGATGTCAGGAATTTTATGCTTGTAGAATCCCCGAGGTGACGTGTGATGCTGGCTGTGCCGAACAAGGTGCGGAACAGGTCTTTCTCCTTGCCATCGAAATACACCTTAAACGATTTAACATCAGCGAAAGTTCCAAAGCTTGTCTCACGGTCTTCGGGCTTGAAGTTGTAGTGATTCTCAGAGATATTTCCTATAAAGTCCAGCGTCCACCTCTTATTGGGTTTGTAACTGATATATGTCTGATAATCAAAAAAATTGGGGTTATACTCTCCAGTGGTTTCTAAGGAGCCTAACAAATACCTGTTGGTCTTGTATCTGATACCATGTAGCATGGAAAAACGTTTGTTGCCTACCCCCAGGAAACCGCTGGCACCTAACAGGGAGGCTGTGACTGCGGCCTCGAAATCTTCTACACGACGATAGGTAATGTCAAGCGCAGATGACATCTTGTCACCATATTTCGCTTCGAATCCGCCTGTAGAGAAGCCGATTTTCTCCACCATGTCTGGATTGATGATGGAGAGTCCTTCTTGTTGTCCGCTGCTGATGAGCATAGGGCGATAGACTTCTACCTGATTGATATAGACCAGATTCTCGTCGAATGAGCCTCCTCGCACATTATATTGGCTTGACAGTTCGTTATGAGTACTCACACCTGCCTGTTGCTGAATCAGTTCCTCTACGGCATTACCTGTCGTGGAAGGTGTTTGCTTCATATCTTTAACATTCAGCTGTTGGGTCTGTCCAGTCTGTCGGCGCTGCTGGGTAACTGTTACCTCGTCGAGCGCTTTCATAGGATGCATTACAATTTGAACGGTGAGTTGTTTCTTGGGACTTCTGAACACACGTTTACGAGGGGCATAGCCTACCATCGAGAATCTCACTTCGATAGAGTCAGCTGATTGCAGATGGAGCGTAAACTCTCCTTTGAGGTTGGTCATTGTGACTTTTCCCTGTGCCAAGCATGATACGGTAACAAGCTCGATTGCATGTTCGTCTTCATCGACCACTTTACCTTTCAGGGTGAAGCCGTCGGCAAAGGCAGTCATACATATAAGTAGGACTGCAAACAGAACCGTATATCGCTTTGTCAGGAATTTCATTGCTTAAATAACGTTTAAAAACTCAGCTTATTGTCTTTTTTCTTTGGTGAGTTGGAAATTTTATCGTATTTTTGCTCATGAAATTAAAAATCAATCAACAATGATCGACTATTTATCACAACATCTTTGGCAGTTTTGGGCAGTCGTTGCCGTTGTCTGCCTGATTCTTGAGCTAACAGCTGGCGATTTCTTTATTATGTGCTTCTCCATTGGTGCCGTCTTTGCTTGTGGTGCGGCTGTTTTGGGAGCAGGTTTTTACGCCCAATTGGTGTTCTTCGCTATCTTTACACTTATCAGCCTGTTTTTGGTGCGTCCTGTTGCTTTGCGCTATTTCCATCGTCATGACGAAGGGCGCGTGAGCAATGCAGATGCGCTTTTAGGGCGTCATGGAAAGGTGGTGGAGACGATTAAGGCTGGTGGCTACGGACGTGTGCAGATAGATGGTGACATCTGGAAAGCTGAGACTGAGGGCTCAGAGGATATTCCTGAGGGTACTACCGTCATAGTCGTCAATCGTGCCAGTACGATTATCACAGTCAAACAGTAAATTTTCAACTTAATTATAATTATGGACATTATGACTTACATCCTGATAGCCATTATAGTGCTCGTGGTTATCTTTGCTAAAATGGCACTTGTGATTATTCCTCAGTCTGAGACGAAAATCGTAGAGCGACTGGGTCGTTATTATGCCACCCTTCAACCTGGTATCAACATCATCATCCCGTTTATCGATCGTGCCAAGTCGATTGTGGTGCTGAATCATGGTCGTTATATGTATTCTACAACTATTGATCTGCGCGAACAGGTATATGATTTCCCTAAGCAGAATGTGATTACCAAAGATAATGTGCAGACAGAGATCAATGCACTGCTCTATTTTCAGATTGTGGATCCTTTTAAGGCTACCTATGAAATTAATAACCTGCCCAACGCTATCGAGAAGCTCACGCAGACCACCTTGCGTAACATCATCGGTGAGTTGGAACTTGACGAGACGCTGACTTCACGTGACACCATTAACAAGAAACTCTCTGCTGTGCTCGACGATGCTACCGATAAGTGGGGTGTGAAGGTGAACCGCGTAGAGTTGCAGGACATCACACCTCCTGACACCGTGTTGAATGCGATGGAGAAGCAGATGCAAGCTGAGCGTAACAAGCGTGCACAGATCCTGACCTCAGAAGGTCAGAAGGCTGCAGAGATCCTGGCATCAGAAGGTGAGAAGACGGCTATTGTGAATAAGGCTGAAGCTGCCAAGCAGCAGGCGATTCTTCAGGCTGAAGGTGAGGCTCAGGCACGTATCCGTAAGGCAGAAGCAGAGGCGAAGGCCATTGAGCTGATCACTCAAGCTGTTGGCAAATCCACTAATCCAGCAAACTACCTGTTGGCTCAGAAGTACATCCAGATGATGCAGGAACTGGCAGAGGGCGATAAGACCAAGACGGTTTATCTGCCTTACGAGGCTACAAATCTTCTGGGTTCTATCGGCGGTATCAAAGATCTTTTTAAGGTTGAATAGAAACTGTATAAATCCGCAGATTTCTTTGATTTCATAGAAAAAATGAAAAAAAATTCTGTGTTATCAGTGAAATCTGCGGTTATTTTTGTAACTTTGCGCCCGATTAGAAATAGGCAATATGGTACAAAATATCTTCAAGGGTTTAGGTATAGCTCTCATAACCCCCTTTAAAGAAGACGGTTCAGTAGATTATGATGCTATCCTCCGTCTTCTGGATTATCAGTTGAAAAACGGCGCAGATTTCTTCTGTATTCTTGCTACAACAGGTGAGACACCTACGTTGACGGCAGAAGAGAAGCTGAAGATCAAGAATCTCATAGTCGATCGTGTACAGGGTCGTGTGCCTATCCTGATGGGTTGTGGTGGTAATAATACGGCGGCCATTATTGAAGAGCTCAAGACAGGTGATTTCCGAGGTGTAGATGGTATCCTCAGCGTTTGTCCTTATTACAACAAACCCTCTCAGGAAGGTCTCTATCAGCATTTCAAGGCAATTGCTGCAGCAACCAAGCTGCCTGTGGTGCTTTATAATGTACCTGGTCGTACGGGTGTTAACATGCAGGCTGCTACTACGGTGCGCCTTGCTCATGACTGTAAGAACATTGTTGCCATCAAGGAGGCCAGTGGTAATCTTGAGCAGGTGGATGAGATCATTAAGAACAAACCCAAGGACTTTGATGTCATCTCTGGTGATGATGCCCTCACATTCCCGATGGTCAGTTGTGGTGCCGTTGGCGTGATTTCCGTGATAGGAAACGCTCTGCCTAAAGAGTTTTCTAAGATGATCCGTCTGCAGATGCGTGGCGAATACGATCCTGCCCGTATCATCCATCATCGTTTCACCGATCTTTTCTCGCTGCTCTTTGTCGATGGCAATCCCGCTGGCGTCAAGGCGATGCTCTCTGAAATGGGATTCATTGAGAACAAGCTCCGTCTGCCTCTCGTGCCCATGCGAATCAAAAATATGCAGCGCATGAGCGAAATTCTCAAAGAACTGAAAATCTGATGGGATCCAAAGAGATTCAAGAGATATCACCTCTGATGGGGAAGGACGTACTATGTATTGCCGACCGACGCAAGAAGGATTTTACCTATCCCATCCATAGTCATGAGGTTTATGAGCTTAACTTTGTAGAGCATGCTCAGGGTGTTCGCCGTATTGTGGGTGATTCTTCAGAAGTGATTGGCGATTACGACCTTGTGCTGATTACCAGTCCGGATTTGGAGCATGTATGGGAGCAGAATACCTGCAAGAGTGATGATATCCATGAGATCACCGTTCAGTTTGACATCGATTTCAATCATAGTGGTATTTTTACGCGTAATCCCTTCAACTCGATTCAAAAGATGATGCTGGAGGCGCAGAAAGGGCTTTGTTTCCCGATGGAAGCGATCATGCGTGTGTATCAACAACTTGACACGCTCAGTTCCATCAAGGATAGATTCTATGCCTTCACTCAGTTTATGACGATTCTATACGAGCTCTCCAAGTATGAGGCACGCCCCTTGGCTTCCAGCAGCTATGCAAAGGTGACTCTCTCCAGCGATAGTCGTAGGGTGCAGGAGGTTAAGAATTTCATTGATCAGAACTATCGCACAGAGATCCGTTTACCCCAGATAGCATCTATAGCCGGTATGAGTGCTTCGGCATTCAGTCGATTCTTTAAGCTTCATACAGGTCGTAACCTGAGTGAATATATCATTGATCAGCGTTTGGGTTATGCGAGTCATCTGTTGGTGGATAGCACACAGTCAATAGCAGAAATCAGTAACAGTTGTGGCTTTAATAATCTCAGCAACTTTAATCGTATTTTCAAGAAGCGTAAGGGGTGTAGTCCTTCTGAGTTTCGTGAGAATTATCAAAAGAGGCGCATGATTATTTGATTTTCTCACTTTTTTCGAAAAAAGTCCATCAAATATTTGGTAAGTTCAAAAAAAGTGTGTACCTTTGCACCCGCAAATCAGATAATGAGGAGCTGAATGGTTCCGTAGCTCAACTGAATAGAGCATCTGACTACGGATCAGAGATTTTCTCTCTATTTTTTTGTATTTCGCTCAAATTGCACTATCTTTGTCCCCAAAAGATATAAATAATGGAAGATTCGGTATTCAACAAATATCTTGATGAGATAGGTAAGGAGGCATTGCTTTCTAATGAAGAGGAGCGTGACTTGTCGGAGAAGATCAGACAAGGTGATCAGCGGGCTTTGTCGAAGCTTGTTGAAGCCAACCTCAGATTTGTGGTTACCATAGCCCGTCAGTATAGAGGCCAGGGCGTTGAGATGGAGGATCTGGTCAGTGAGGGAAATATGGGTCTGATGAAGGCTGCTACTAATTTTGATGCCAGTCGTGGTGTTCGCTTTGTAAACTATGCTGTGGTTCATGTGCGCCAACAGATAGAGAAGGCCATTGCCCAGCAATCAGGTCTTTACCAAGTGCCAAAGGATGTGAAGCATGATGAGGTGGCTCGACAACAGAGCATGCCTCTCTCGGTAGATGCGCCATTGGGGCATCGTGCCAACATGAGTCTGCTCTCTGTGCTGGTGAATAAGGATGCACCCTTAGCCGACGAACGGGTTCACTCAGAGGTCATAGAAGATGCTGTGGAGTTTGCCTTAGGTTCGCTTGATAAGCGTGAAAGTAAAGTGATTAATTCCTATTTTGGTATCGGACAAGAGCATGAGACAATGGCGGAGATTGCTGAAGATCTGGATATAAAGCGTGAACGTGTGAGACAGATTCGTGACAAGGCTATCCGAAAACTGCGCAAGGCCTATAAGAACAGATTAAAAGACTTACGTAAATAACCAATAAAAAAGCTCCCCAAGCGGGGAGCCTTTTTTGATTTATTTGATCAGGTCAACAGAACGCTTAAGGAAGCGGTCGAGGGCTTCACCTTTTAGCATTCCGTTCTGAAGCAGGGCAAGGTCGATCAGCTGGTGAACGATAGAGTTGTCCTTAGCATAATCGGCAATGACAGCCTGTTTCTTATCCTTCTGTTCCTGAACGGCTTTCTCGGCTTCGGCTTTCTGATCCTTATCCTCCTGAGTCAGCTCATCGTACTTCTTCTTATCCTGCTGCTGACGGATGGCAGCCAAACGAGCTTCCTGTCCTTTGAGTTCAGACTCGATGGGTTTCAGGGCTTCTGCTGTTGCGGCTTCACTGTCGTTAAGCACCTTCTTTACCAGCGGATGATCAGCGTTAAGTACAATATTGAAAGAGTCGGGCATCTGTCCGTAGAAGTTCATACCTGGCTGGAAACGACTCATCTCCTTCATACGACGCATATATTCATTCTGGGTGATGATGACAGGACGAGCCTCCTCGCCAAGAGCATCTACCTGAACCATAAACTCTGTCTTGTCGATCTTAGGCAACTGGGTGCGGAAGACGGCTGACAAATTGTCACTCTGATCCTGTGTGAGCTGTGTCTTAGGTGCATCGCTCTTTACGATCAGACGGTCGATGATATCACTGTCCACACGGGTGAAGTGACTCTTTTCAAACTTCTGCTCAAGTGTCTGGATGGTGGGAACATCAAGCTGACCATCGAGCAGCAATACGTTGTAGCCCTTGTCCTGAGCAGCCTTAATATATGAGAACTGTTCCTCCTTGTCAGTAGCATAGAGATATACAAGCTGATCATCCTTATCCTTCTGGTTGGCCTCGATGAGCTGTTTGTATTCGTCGAAGGTGAAGTACTTACCCTCAGTATCCTTAAACAGGGCAAAGTCCTTTGCACGATCATAGAAACCATCCTCAGAGAGGATACCATAGTTGATGAAAAGCTTCAGGTCGTCCCATTTCTCCTCATATTGTTTACGGTCTTCCTTGAAGATTGAGTTCAGACGGTCAGCTACCTTCTTGGTGATATAAGTAGAGATCTTCTTTACCTCACGATCGCTCTGCAGATATGAACGACTCACGTTCAGAGGAATGTCTGGAGAATCGATCACACCATGCAGCAGAGTGAGGAACTCAGGCACAATACCTTCCACCTGATCGGTCACGAATACCTGATTGCAGAACAGCTGGATCTTGTTGCGCTGCAGGTCGAGATTCGACTTGATGCGTGGGAAATAGAGAATACCTGTCAGGTTGAAGGGATAATCCACATTGAGGTGAATCCAGAACATGGGCTCGTCGCTCATGGGGTAGAGGGTACGATAGAACGACTTGTAGTCCTCATCCTTCAGTGAAGAAGGAGCCTTGGTCCACAGAGGCTCTACATTATTAATAATATTATCCTCTTCAGTATCTACCTGCTTACCATCCTTCCACTCTGTCTTCTTTCCGAAAGCAATGGGTACTGCCATGAACTTGCAGTACTTGTTGAGCAGTCCTTCGAGCTTGTACTTGTCGAGGAACTCCTTGCAGTCATCGTCGATGTAAAGGATGATGTCTGATCCGTGCTCAGCGCGCTCGGCATCGTCGATCTCATAGGCAGGACTACCATCACAACTCCACTTCACAGCCTTTGACCCTTCCTTATACGACTTGGTGATGATCTCCACCTTCTTTGATACCATGAACGAAGAATAGAAACCAAGTCCGAAATGTCCGATGATGTTGTTGGCATTATCCTTGTATTTCTCGAGGAAGTCGCTGACACCAGAGAATGCAATCTGATTGATGTATTTGTCGATCTCTTCCTCAGTCATTCCGATACCATGGTCGCTGATGGTGATGGTACCCTTGTCGGCATCGAAGCTGATACGTACGGTCAGGTCACCCAGTTCTTCTTTGTATTCGCCCTGAGCGGCAAGTGTCTTCATCTTCTGGGTGGCATCAACGGCATTAGATACCATTTCGCGGAGGAAAATCTCGTGATCGCTATAGAGAAACTTTTTGATGACGGGGAATATATTCTCGGTTGTAACCCCGATGTTACCTTTTTGCATAATATCTTTTGTTTTGATTTTATTCCGCGAAGGAATCTGCAAAAAGTGTGCCAAACAAAAAACTCCTGACTCTTTCTGAGTCGGGAGTTCTATCATGATGTGGAGTGGGGGATTACTCGCCCTTCTCCAGCTTAGCCTTCAGCTCAGCGAGTGCATCGATGTCGCCCAGAGTGGTGCTGGCAGCGATGTTCTCAATCTTTGGAGCATCGTCCTTCTTAGCACGTGATGCCTTCTTGGCAGCAGCTGCAGCAGCCTTCTTCTCCTCGCGAGCGGGATCCTCGAAGGTGCGGCTGTGAGAGAGGATAATGCGCTTAGAGTCCTTGTTGAACTCAATCACCTTGAACGGCAGAGTCTCACCCTTAGTAGCCTGTGTGCCATCCTCCTTCACGAGGTGCTTAGGAGTAGCGAAGCCTTCAACATTCTCCTCAAGGGCAACTACGCCACCCTTCTCGTGCATCTCAGTGATGGTACCCTCGTGTACAGAA
>CACZTJ010000112.1 GCA_902784065.1 uncultured Prevotellaceae bacterium
GATCTTTGTCGGCCAGCAGGCACACGTTACGCTGACGGCTACGGCCAAGGAGAATGCGAAGATGGAGTTCCCACAGTTCAAACCAACAGAATATATCACTCCTGGTGTAGAGGTGCTTGATAGGAAGGAACTCGAACAGCAACCGCAGGACAATGGCTTCGTGTCGCGACGGATGGTTTATACGATGACCTCGTTTGATGACACTCTTTACTATCTTCCGCCAATGACGGTGAAGATTGATGGCAAACCATATAAGAGTAAGAGTCTGGCACTGAAAGTATTGACTATCGAGGTAGATACCCTGCATGCCGATCAGTTCTTTGGGCCTAAGGATGTCCAGGATAATCCCTTCCAGTGGAGTGACTGGAGCCTGCCTTTCTGGCTCAGCGTGCTGATGCTTGTATTGCTGGCTATCGGCTACTATCTCTATCTTCGTCTGCGTGATAACAAGCCGATAATCAGTCATATACGTATTGTAAAACGACTGCTGCCACACCAGAAGGCCATGAAGGAGATTGAGCAGATCAAAGCCGACAAGATGGTGTCATCTGAGAATTCGAAGGAATACTACACGAAGTTGACGGACACCCTCCGTAAGTATATTGAGGAGCGCTATGGCTTCAATGCGATGGAGATGACCAGTAGTGAGATCATTGACAGACTGATGTCGACTAAGGACCAGAAGTCACTCGACGAACTGCGTCAACTCTTTACCACCGCCGACCTTGTGAAGTTTGCCAAGTATTCAACGACACGTCGTGTGCTGAAATATTTTATCACCGCTATTGTTGTCGTCTGTCTGATGATTTTTGGGTATGTGGTGTTTGTATTGTATTCGTTGTTAGGGTGATTAGGGTAATTAGGTAATATTAGGAAATAAAATGGAATTTGCCAATAAAGAATATCTGCTGTTGCTCCTGCTGATTGTCCCGTACCTGATCTGGTATGTGATGTACAGGAAGAAGACAGAGCCAACTATGCGGATGAGCGACACCTATGCTTTCCGTTATGCGCCTCGTAGTTGGAAGGTGACGCTTATGCCACTGTCGATGCTACTCCGCATATTGGCTTTTACGATGACCGTTCTGGTGCTGGCACGTCCACAGACACATAATTCGTGGAGTAACAAGTCTATCGAGGGTATAGACATCATGTTGGCGATGGACGTCTCCACTAGTATGCTGGCAGAAGACTTGAAGCCAAACCGCATCGAGGCTGCCAAGCAGGTGGCTGCAGAGTTCATTGCAGGCCGTCCGAATGATAACATCGGACTCTCCATCTTTGCAGGAGAGGCTTTCACCCAGTGTCCGATGACTACAGACCATGCATCGCTGCTGAATATGCTGCAGACGGTGCGTACAGATATCGCTGCTCGAGGACTGATAGAGGACGGTACAGCCATCGGCATGGGCCTGGCCAATGCCGTATCCCGTCTGAAGGAGTCGAAGGCGAAGAGTAAGGTGGTCATCTTGCTCACTGATGGTTCGAACAATCGTGGTGATATCTCTCCAATGACAGCAGCAGAGATTGCCAGGAGTTTAGGTATCCGTGTCTATACCGTCGGTGTGGGAACGAATAACGTAGCCCCTTATCCGATGCCCGTGGCTGGGGGTATACAGTATGTGAACATTCCTGTCGAGATTGACACGAAGACACTCTCGGAGATTGCTGCTGCGACAGAAGGTGATTTCTATCGTGCCACCAATACGAAAGAGTTGCGTAATATCTACAAAGAGATCGACCAGTTGGAGAAAAGCAAACTGAATGTAAAAACATTCAGCAAGCGCTATGAGGCCTATCAGCCTTTTGCCCTTGCAGCCGTACTCGCCTTATTGCTTGAGATCTTGCTTCGTATCACTATCTTCCGTCGCATTCCATAAATAGTAAATCGAAAATCAGTAAATCGTAAATATATATAGTCGTGTTTAGATTTGAAGACCCCATATATCTCTGGCTCTTGGTGCTGATTCCCATCTTAGCACTTGTCAGGTTTATCTCATACAGGAACCAGCGCAAACGGCTTCGTAAGTTTGGCGACCCGTCGCTGTTAAAGGAACTAATGCCTGATGTATCGCGTTTCCGTCCTTCTGTGAAGTTCTGGCTATTGCTGGGTGCATTGGCATTGATGATTGTGATGTTGGCCCGTCCGCAGATGGGGACAAAGATTAATCACGAGAAACGTGTGGGCATAGAGACCATCATTGCGATGGATATCAGCAACTCTATGCGTGCTGAAGATATCATCCCCAGCCGCCTGGATCGTAGTAAAATGATGATAGAGAATTTGGTGGATCACTTTTCAAATGACAAGATTGGCCTGATTGTGTTTGCTGGCGATGCTTTCGTGCAACTCCCTATTACCAGTGACTATGTGTCGGCAAAGATGTTCCTTTCTAGTATCGATCCTTCCATGATTGCAACACAGGGTACAGATATAGCCAGAGCCATTGAGATGGCTACCCACAGTTTTACTCAGGAGGAAGGTATCGGCAAGGCCATCATCATCATCACCGATGGTGAAGACCACGAGGGTGGGGCACTTCAGGCAGCAGAAGCCGCTAAGGACGCAGGCATGCGTGTCTATGTCCTGGGTGTTGGCTCAGTCAATGGTGCGCCAATCCCTGTTCCAGGCACAGGTGGGTATATGACGGATCGTTCTGGCAATACCGTAATGTCTGCTCTTAATGAGGATATGTGTAAGCAAGTAGCACAGGCAGGCGGAGGCGCTTATATTCATGTCGAGAATAACAGTGCTGCCCAGCAGCAACTGGATAGTGAACTTGACAAACTTGCTAAGAAAGAGACGACTACTACTATCTATAGTGAGTTCGACGAACAGTTTCAGGCTGTGGGTGTTCTTGTTCTCCTCATGCTGATCATAGAGATATGTGTTCTAGATCGCCGCAACCCGTTACTGAAGAATTTGTCGTTATTCAAGAGAGGTGAGAGAAAAGAGATTCAGGCCCGTCTGATTCTCTTGGCAGTCATTTCTCTTTTCTCTTGTTTCTCACCACTCTCCTCTACGGCTCAGACCGATCGTCAATATATCCGGCAGGGTAACAAACTCTTTCGGAGTGGTGACTATCCCAATGCAGAGGTGTCGTATCGTAAGGCTATCGAGAAGAATCCGAGGAATCCGCAGGCTGTGTTTAATCTTGGCAATGCTTTGATGGCTCAGAAGAAAGACTCTGCTGCTGTAGTGCAGTTCGAGAGTGCCTCTAAGTTGGAAACGAATCCGCTGCGTAAGGCTAAGGCCTATCATAATATGGGCGTAGTCTGTCAGTCACATAAGATGTATGGTGAGGCCATCGAGGCATATAAGAATGCGCTCCGCCTGAATCCTGAAGACAATGAGACGCGTTATAATCTGGTTCTATGTAAACATCAGCAACAGAAACAGCAACAGAAACAACAGCAGAATCAGCAGGGCAACGACGAAAAGAAACAGGACAATAAAAAAGACCAGCAGAAACAAGATCAGCAGAAGGATCAGCAAGACGACAAGAAACAGCAGGAACAGCCTAAGCCGCAGATGAGCAAGGAGAATGCTGAGCAACTATTGAATGCTGCGATCCAGAACGAGAAGCAGACACAAGATAAGTTGCAGAAGGCTCAGCAGCAGCCCCAGCGTCGTACTATACAAAAAAACTGGTAAGTTATGGTTTGTAGTTTTTTAGTTTACAGTTTACGGTTTACAGTTTACAGATGATTACTATACAAGAATTACGATATCGGAGTTCAATGGTGAGAGGTGAGGGATATACTCCTGCAATGCGGTTGATAGCGTTTGTCTGCATATCTCTTGCCTCTTATCTCTCACCTCTCACCTCTACCTCGCAGACGCTCCAAGGTTCAGCACCTTCCCATGTTGCTGTTGGTGAGCAATTCCGCTTGACTTATACTGTCAACACTCAGAATGCCAGCGATTTCCGTGCTGGTGATATCCCTCATGAGTTGGAGGTGCTTATCGGTCCAAACCGTTCTATGCAGTCGAGTTATCAAATGATTAACGGACATACCAGTTCGTCATCGTCCATCACTTATACATATATAGTCTGCGCAACGAAAAATGGTAGTTTTACTATCCCACCAGCACACGTTACTGTCGGTGGCAAGACAATCGCATCCAACTCTTTGAATATCAAGGTGAGTGGTTCACCTCAGGCTAGCGCTGGAGGCTCTCCCCGTCATCAACGTCAGGATGAACAAGGGGAGATCCGTGATGCAGGTAGTCAGATATCAGGTTCTGATCTTTTCATCAAGGTCAGTGCCAACAAGAAACGTGTTTACGAGCAGGAGCCCATCTTGCTTACTTATAAGGTCTATACGCTTGTCGGGTTGACGAGTCTGCGGGGTGATATGCCAGACCTGAAAAGTTTCTATACTCAAGAGGTGAGCCTGCCCACACAGAAGAGTTTCTCGATAGAGACTTTTAATGGCCGTCCTTATCGGACCACTACATGGAGCCAGTATGTGATGTTTCCTCAGATGACGGGTAAACTTCAAATCCCCAGCATCACTTTCGAGGGTATCGTTGTGCAGCAGAATCGAAATATCGATCCCTTTGAGGCCTTCTTCAATGGTGGTTCTGGCTATGTGGAGGTCAAGAAGAAAATCGTAGCACCAGGTATCGACATCCAAGTGGATCCGCTACCAGAACGACCAGCGGGTTTCTCAGGTGGCGTAGGTCATTTCAATGTCTCTGCGTCGCTGAATAAGACAGAGACAAAGGCAAACGACCCAGTCTCGCTGCGCATCACTGTCAGTGGTACCGGCAACCTGAAACTTGTCAAGCAGCCTCAGATAGAGTTGCCTAAAGACTTCGACAAATATGAGCCAAAGATTACTGACAAGACGAAGTTGACTTCGGCAGGTATCGAGGGCTCGATGATCTACGACATTCTCATTGTGCCTCGTCATCAGGGTCATTATGAGTTGCCACCTGTCAGTCTGACCTATTTCGACACAACGGCTAATGTTTATAAGACTGTTACCAGTGAGCCATTAACGCTTGATGTTGCGAAAGGTTCAGGACCAGGTGCGATGAGTGACTACTCAGGTCAGCAGGATTTGCAGGAGTTGAGCCGAGACATCCGATATATAAAGACAGGTGACGTGCGTCAGCGAGGTATGGAAGAATTCTTTTTCGGTTCCGTTTTCTATTGGATGACTCTGGCTATCATGGTGCTCGTGTTCATATCACTATTTGTCATTTTCCGCCAACGTGCCATCGAGAATGCTAATATCACCAAGCGCCGTGCAGGCAAGGCTAACAAGGTCGCAACCAAACGACTGAAGAAGGCTTCGAAACTGATGGCAGACAATAAGCCAGGTGAGTTCTATGACGAGGTGTTGCGTGCCCTTTGGGGCTATGTAGGTGACAAACTTAATATCCCAGTAGAGCAATTGTCACACGATAATATCAGTCAGCGTCTTGGTGATCGAGGGGTAGGTGAGGAGACTATCGCTCAGTTTATGGGTGCCCTCGACGAGTGTGAGTTTGAACGTTATGCTCCAGGCGATCCGAAAGGAAATATGAATAAGGTATATGAGAAGGCAATGACTGCCATCGAACAGATTGA
>CACZTJ010000113.1 GCA_902784065.1 uncultured Prevotellaceae bacterium
AAGTAACAGTTATGAAAGAAAGATTTTTATGGATGTTGACCGCCATCTTGACTTGCGGCCTTTTGACAGCCTCCTGCTCGGATAATGACGATCAGAGTTCACCGAGGGATGAGGTGGAAGAAAAATTAGCAAAGATGACGCTGCGAGAGAAGGTGGGACAGATGTTCTTCGTACGCATGGAAACACTCGACACGACCATTCACTGGAACGCCTATTCCGACCTTCAGGAGAATCCTATCCATGAGGTGAATAAGACCATGCGCGATGTGAATGCCAACTACCCCATCGGCGGACTGATCCTCTATGCATGGAATATCGACGACGAGGCACAGCTGGCAAAGCTGATTCCTCAGATACGGGCACTGAACGGCCATCCACTGCTCTGCATCGATGAGGAAGGTGGACGTGTGTCACGCCTAGCCAACAACCCCAACTTCAACGTGAAGAAGTATGAGTCGATGGCTGCCATCGGTGCTACAGGCGACCCGAAGAATGCCTACGAGTGCGGCAACACCATCGGCACCTATCTGAAGCACTACGGCTTTGACATCGACTTTGCGCCGGTAGCCGATGTGAATACCAATCCCGAGAACATCATCATCGGCCCTCGTGCCTTCAGCGACGACCCTCAGGTGGCAGCCAAGATGGTGACCAGCTATCTGCAAGGTCTGGACGATGCGGGTGTCACTGGCTGCATCAAGCACTTCCCCGGTCATGGTGACACGAAGACCGACACACACTTCGGTTACGCCTCGACTCAGAAGACGTGGGAGGAGATGATGGATTGTGAGATGGTGACCTTCAAGGCAGGCATCCAGTGGGGCTGTCAGCTGATCATGACCGCCCATATCGGTGCACCAAACGTCACGGGCTCAGATGTGCCCAGCACGATGTCATCGGTGATCCTGCAAGACAAGCTGCGCGGCGAACTGGGCTACCAGAACATCATCATCACCGACGGCATGGAGATGGGTGCCATCACCCAGCAGTACTCGAGCGCAGAGGCTGCCGTGAGCAGCATCAAGGCAGGTGTAGACATTGTATTGGGTCCGAAGAATCTGGTGGAGGCTTTCGATGCCGTGATGGACGCCGTCAACAAGGGCACCATCACCGAGGAGCGTATCAACCAGAGCGTGAGAAGAATACTGAAACTGAGACAACAATAATATACGAATGAGCGTTGAACCGAGCTTGGCGAGCTGTACGGCATAGACGCCCTTGTGAAGCCCTGCAAGGCTGATCATGCCATCCTGAACCTGGGTCTGAGCCACCACAATGCCCTGCAGGTTGTAGAGCGTCACGGAGTCTTGTTTTTTGCGCAGAAAACAGGACTTTTAGCCTCTTATACGTTAAATAAGCATTAAAATTAGTAACTTTTTGGTGCAAAAGCATTGTTTTGTCCCGAATTTATTATAATTTTGTGCCAAAACACAAATTAGTATGGTTGATAGTACAGCAAAAAGAATTGAGACTGCCATCGGTTTAGAACCTGAAGGGAAAATAGTCTTTTCCACAGACTATGCCGAGCTTGGTACGCCTGAGGCCATCAAAAAGTCACTAATCAGACTATGTGAACGTAATGTTATCGTAAGACTGGCCCACGGGATATATTATAAACCGAAGTTTGACAAGGAACTTGGTCTTGGTATGTTGTTGCCAAGTCTGGACGATATTGCCCAGGCCATAGCAAAACGCGACCACTCACGTATTGTTCCTACAGGAGACTTCGCTCTCAATAGTCTTGGACTGAGTACACAAGTACCAGCAAACGCTGTTTATCTTACTGATGGCTCACCTCGAAGGATAAGTATCGGCAAAGGGCATGGCATTATGTTCAAGCATACCTCAGAGTTGAAAGCCCTAAGTTTCCGCTCAGACTTAATGATGCGTATTGTTGCTGCCATGAGAGCAATCGGAGAAGGCAAGGTAACCGATGAGCAAAAACGGATTCTGAAAGAGCATATTAAAAATGTTGCTGAAGGAGATTATAATGAAGATATTAAACTTGCACCAGCATGGGTGAGAAAGGAGCTAATAGCACTATGAAATTTATAGAACTATCGCAAGAGCAGCAAAGGATCGTCTTTACGCAGGTTTCAGCTCAGACGGGCATCAACGTCAACCTGGCTGAGAAAGATTGGTGGATATGTCAGGTACTTGCTGCACTATACAAACTTCCGAGTGCCGAACACACAAGTTTCAAGGGTGGTACATCATTGAGCAAATGCTGGAAACTGATAGACAGAATCTCAGAAGATATTGATATTGGCATCGACCGCGAATATCTGGGATTTGACGGAATTCTGTCAAAGACTCAGGTCAGCGACAAACTGAGACGCGCTGCTTGTAGCTTCGTTAGGAACAAGTTGCAGTATGAACTTCACGATGCGCTTATCGAAGAAGGAATTACGGAAGGGATGTTCAAAATACATGTGAATATCACCTCCGTAACCACCACTGATCCTGAGATAATTGAAGTCGAGTACCCTTCACTATTCGAGACCAACCCCTATATCCGCAACGTGGTTCGTATCGAAGTTAGCGGCAGATCTATGAGTGAGCCAGTACAGGTTGTTACGCTTAATCCTATCATTGATGAAGTGTTCCCCGATTCACGTTGGGAAAGGAACACCTTCAATGTAAGAGCTGTAATCCCTGAACGAACATTCTTAGAGAAGATATTTCTTCTACATGAAGAGTTCAGCAAATCTACTGATAATATCAGAGTTGATAGAATGTCTAGACACATGTATGACATCGGACAGATTCTTCAAACGCCGATTGCAGAACGTGCACTGAATGATGAACAACTTTATCGTCAGGTAATACAGCATCGCAAAACTTTTATCGGGCTTCGTGGATTCGATTACGATACACTTTTCCCATCTAGTCTTTCAATACTACCACCTGAATCTGTGAAAGATGCATGGCGCTCAGATTATGAACAGATGCGATTACACATGATCTATGGAGAAAGTGTTCCGTTTAATGACTTAATTGAACAACTCAGGATTTTGAATGACCGTATAAGACAGTTGGGATATCAGAAGTGATTTCAATAGCATAGCATATGAACATCAAGAATAAAAGTTGAAAATCCGAAGGACGAAGAACTCATTCACCAGAAAACCTTCTGGGAAATCTACGATGAGTTTACCGAGGAGAATGGTAAATTGAATGATTGGACAAAAGACCCGTTAGAAAGACGTATTTTCTCATAAAATACCTAAACGTAAGTATTGTGTGCAAAAATATGCTATTTTCAGATTCTCATTTCAGCAAAGGCAGAATTACTTTTTCCATGACGGCATAGCCCTGGGCATTAGGATGAACCCCATCAACACTGTGACCTTCTTTCAGCGAACGGTCTTTGGGTGACACCAATGCCGAATAATAGTCTGCATAGAGAATTTGGTGTTCCTTGGCATATTTCCTGATACGGGCATTTAGATGCGCTATCTTTTCTGTAATTTGATTCATGTGATTCTGATAATAATGACGTCTAAGGTTTCGTTTTGCCTGCAAAGGTAATCATATAATTGAAAATACACAAGTTAAAAAAGCAAATTCTTCCTTCAATCGCATCAATGATTATCAAAACGTTATCCCATTACCACATCGAGTACCATCATCAGGACGAAACCAATGGCAAAGCCGATGGTGCTGAGATTGGAGTGCTGACCGCTGGAGGCTTCAGGGATCAGTTCCTCGACCACGACGTAGAACATGGCGCCTGCGGCAAAGGCAAGCATGTAAGGGAGAACGGGCATAAGCAGTGAGGCGAGCAATAGGACGGCAATGGCTCCTACAGGCTCTACGGCTCCACTTAATGAACCGATGATAAACGAACACCAACGACTATTTCCTGCAGCCCGCATAGGCATGGAGATGATGGCTCCTTCAGGGACATTCTGAATGGCGATACCCACGGCAACAGCCAGCGCACTGGCGAAGGAGAGGTTTGTTGCTCCACTGTCGGCTCCTGCAAACACTACGCCCACAGCCATACCTTCTGGCAGATTGTGAATGGTGACTGCAAGGGCTAGCATCGCTGTCTTCGACAGGTGCGAGCGCATGCCTTCGGGCTTATCCGTTCCAATATGCAAGTGTGGCGTCAGTTCGTCGATCATCAGCAGGAATCCCATGCCTAACAGGAATCCCACAGCCGCAGGCATCACGGCCCACTTGCCACTATCGGCCTCCATCTCCATCGCAGGAATCAGCAGCGACCATACCGATGCCGCTACCATCACGCCCGATGCAAAACCTAGCAACGTCTTCTGTAGCCGCACGGACATCTCGCCTCGCATAAAGAACACGAAGGCAGAGCCGAGCATCGTGCCCAGCAGGGGAATCAGCAGTCCTATAATCAATGTCGTTGTCATCGGGTGCAAAATTAGTAATTTTTCCTGAAATTTGCAATACCAAAATCAGATGATATGCAAAAGGAGAGCCGAAGCCCTCCTTTATTATACTGGATTAAATTTCTACTTCGGCTGCCACTTGCAACGGACGGGCGAAACAATGGCACCTTCCTTCTTCAACAGGATGAAGGGAATGAATCCCAGGGAGTTCAGGAAAGGGTAGTAAATAAATATACTTCGTCTTATATCACAGAATAATTTCCATAGTCGTTTTCTGGACTTTCATGCCCATATTCCTATAGAAACTTAATGCGGCATCGTTGCCATCCCATACATTCAGGGTGATGTTGTTACAACCAATTGACTGGGCATAATCGCGAACATATTCATACAAAGCCTTGCCAACATGTTTGCCGCGAGCCTTTTCATCTACACAGATGTCATCAATATACAGCGTCTTGATGTCCTGCAACAATTTATCATCCTTGACTTCTGTAACAAGACAGAAAGCATGGCCCAACACCGCCCCATCATCAAAAACAAAAATGGGCTTGCTGTCATCACCTATTAGGGCTTTAAGTTCTTGCTCATCATACTTGGTCGTGTTGGGTTTGAACAAGTCCGGGCGAAGCACATGATGCACCATGTCCACCTGATGCAGCAGTTCAATGATACCTGGTATGTCTTTTATTTCAGCTCTTCTAATCATATTCTGTATAAGATCAATAAGACTACAACTTGCCAGCCAATGCGATCACTTTCTGCTTCGTTTCTTCCGTTTTCTGTTCGTCAATCTTGGCAGAGACAAAGCCCATGTTCTCCACCTGCCAGTAGTTGCAGATGTCGCGGAACTCGGCTGTGGCTCCGTCATAGACGCCTGGCGAATAGGACGACATCAGTAGCGCCATCTTCTTCACGTTGGCAGGTTTGTTGACGCAGTACATACGCTGGATAGGAGCCTGAATCTGGGCGCAGAGCGTGAAGTAGTAGATGGGCGCAGCCAGTACCAGCACCTCGGCCTCGTTCATCAGCGGATAGAGCTCCTGCATATCGTCCTTTTGGATGCATGCACCATTGCCCTTGTTATGACAGTACTCACAGGCCAAGCAGCCAGCAATCTTCTTTTTGGCTACATTCACCAATGTCACCTCATGACCTGCTGCCTCAGCAGCCTTCTTGTACTCCTCCGCCATCCAAGCGGTGTTACCATTGGCTCTCGGAGAGCCTTGTAAAATCAGAATCTTCATAATTGTATTCGTTATAGTGGGTTTACTCTGCAAATATACGAAATAAATCCCAAATCGATACTATTTCGCCTTGGGATTTAACTTTTGTCGTTTATACGCTCTTTCCTAATTCGTATGCTTCCTGTAGTTTGGCATTTCCATCGATTTCGCGTGCATCATTTACACCACCGCAGAAGAGAGTGCCAGCCAGATGACTCT
>CACZTJ010000114.1 GCA_902784065.1 uncultured Prevotellaceae bacterium
TTCAGGCTCCCCCTTCTTAGCAGAGATGAGCCGAACGATATCCTCGTTCAGCCCGACTGGTATAATCTCTGTATGAACGTCCGTGGTGAAGCCGAACTCATATTTCTGTTCGGCCACCTGTCGGACATATTGATTCTTTTCTTCCATTAAAGCTTCTGTTCAACCTCGATCTCTGTGAAGGTCTCGATGATATCACCCACCTGGATGTCGTTGAAGTTAACCAGTGAGATACCGCACTCCAGACCTGTTGCCACTTCCTTGGCGTCATCCTTGTAACGCTTCAGGGCGTCGATCGGAGCAGTGTGGATCACGATACCATCACGGATCACGCGGGCCTTGTCCTTGTTGTGAACCTTACCATCAGTAACCAGACCACCGGCAACAGTTCCCACCTTGGAGATCTTGAAGACCTGCTTCACCTCAATCTCACCAGAGATCACCTCCTTCTTCACCTTGTCGAGCATACCCTGCATGGTCTGCTTCACATCATCGATGGCGTCGTAGATGATAGAATAGGTATTGATTTCAACACCCTCGCGCTCAGCAGCACGACGGGCATCGGCAGAAGGACGCACCTGGAAACCGATAATGATAGCCTCTGAAGCACTGGCCAGCATCACATCGTTCTCCGAGATCTGACCCACAGCCTTCGAGATCACATTCACCTGTACCTTCTCGGTAGAGAGCTTGATGAACGAATCACTCAAAGCCTCGATAGATCCGTCAGTATCACCCTTCACGATGATATTCAACTCGTGGAACTCACCCAAAGCGATACGGTGTGACAACTCGTCGAGACCCAACTTCGTGGTGGTGCGCAGACTCTGCTCACGCTGCAGCTGGATACGTTTGTTGGCAATCTCACGAGCCTCCTGCTCTGTCTCCATCACGTGGAAGGAATCACCAGCGGTAGGTGCACCGTTCAGACCCAGGATGATAGCGGGCTCTGCAGGACCGGCCTTCTCAATGCGCTGGTTACGCTCATTGAACATCGCTTTCACACGACCCCAGGCAGTACCGGCAATAACCACATCACCAATCTTCAGCGTACCATTGGATACGAGTACGGTAGAGACATAACCACGACCCTTGTCGAGTGATGACTCGATGATGGAACCCGTAGCCTTACGGTTAGGATTAGCCTTCAGGTCGAGCATCTCGGCCTCGAGCAGCACCTTTTCAAGCAACTCATAGACGCCCTGTCCCTTCTTGGCAGAGATCTCCTGGCACTGGTACTTACCACCCCAGTCTTCCACCAACAGGTTCATGTTAGCAAGGTCTTCACGAATCTTATCGGGATTTGCACCTGGCTTATCAATCTTATTGATGGCGAACACCATCGGCACATTAGCAGCCTGAGCATGGGCGATAGCCTCCTTCGTGGTAGGCATCACAGAGTCGTCGGCTGCAACGATGATGATGGCGATATCCGTCACCTGAGCACCACGGGCACGCATAGCCGTAAAGGCCTCGTGACCTGGGGTATCAAGGAAGGTTATGCTATGACCATCCTTCAGCTTCACATTGTAGGCACCGATATGCTGGGTGATACCACCAGCCTCACCAGCGATCACATTCGTGTTGCGGATATGGTCGAGCAAAGAGGTCTTACCATGATCGACATGTCCCATCACAGTAACAATTGGCGCACGGCTGATCAGATCGTTCTCGTCGTCATCCTCCTCTGTGATGGCATTCTGAACCTCTGCTGATACATACTCTGTAGTGAAGCCGAACTCCTCAGCAACGATGTTGATGGTCTCAGCATCGAGACGCTGGTTGATGGATACCATGATACCGATGCTCATACAGGTACCGATAACCTGGTTGACACCAACATTCATCATCGTGGCAAGCTCGGAAACAGTCACAAACTCAGTCAGCTTCAATACCTTGCTCTCTGCTGCCTCAGCTGCCATCTCCTGCTCCATGCGCTCTGCAACGGCATCACGCTTCTCACGACGGTATTTGGCTCCCTTCTTGTTCTGGTTCTTCGAAGTAAGACGAGCCAGCGTCTCCTTCACCTGACGGGCTACAGCCTCATCATCCACCTCCAATGGCTTAACAGGACGGTTCTTCTTTTTGTTCTTACCGCCACCCTGCTGGCCACTATTGCTGTCCTGGAAGTTCTGGTTGCCTCCCTTGTTCTTATTCTTCTTGTTCTTATTGTTGTCCTGACTGGCAGCAGCCTCTATATCCACACGCTCCTTACCGCCACGGATACGTTCGCGCTTCTTACGTTCGTTACTGCCATTCATTCCATTATGCTGCATGGCCTGCTTCTCTTCACGCTCACGCTTACGCTCCTCCTTAGACTTCTTCTTGGGACGAGTGCTCTGATTCAGCGAATCGAGATCAATCTTACCCAGCACGTTCACCTTCGGCGCCATCTTTTCCTCGCTCTTCAGCGTGAAGATATTCTTATCCTCAGCAGAGGCTTCCTCTACCTCAGGCTCGTCCTCCACCTCGGGCTCAGGCTCTTCAGCCTCAGGGGAAACCTCTACCTCAGGCTCGGGCTGTGGTTCCTCCTTGGGTTCTGGAGCCGGCTCTGGTTTGGGTTCGGGCTTCGGCTCAGGCTTCACCTCAACGGGTTCTGGCTTGGGGGCCTCTACAGGCTCCTCCACCTTGGGTTCTTCTTTCTCTTTGGCAGCAGGCTTACCTACCTGTCCCAGGTCGATCTTACCCAGCGGCGTGAATGTCTGTCTCGGCTCTTCCTTCACCATTTCTACTACGGGCTCAGGCTTTGCCTTGGGTTTATCCTTCTTCTTCGGGAAGATCATCCCGGCCTGGGTCTTCACGTCCTTGTCACCCTTGAACTCCTTGACCAGTGCGTCGTACTGCTCATCAGAGATCTTGGTGTTGACATTGGCGTCATCCTTGATGTCACCCAGACTCTTCTTGTTCTTCAGATAGTCGATAGCTGTCTGAAGACCAATATTGAGTTCTGTTAATACTTTATTTAATCTGACTCCCATTCTTTACCTAGTTTACTTTCTATTTCGTTTATCTTACTCGAATTCCGCACGGAGCACGCTCAGCAGATGGTCAACGGTCTCTTCTTCGAGATCGGCCTTCTCGAGGAGCATCTCACGAGGAGCATTAAGGACAGCCTTGGCCGTATCCAGACCAATGGCCTTGATAGAATCGATAACCCACTGGTCGATCTCATCAGAGAACTCGTCCAGATAGATATCCTCATCAGCTTCACTTTCGTTAACCACACGGAATACATCGATGGTGTACTCAGTCAGCATAGAAGCCAGTTTAATATTCATACCACCGCGACCGATAGCCAGAGATACCTCCTCGGGCTGCAGATAAACCTCGGCCTTGCGATTCTCCTGATCGATGGTGATGCTTGAGATTTTCGCTGGGCTCAGGGCACGCTGGATAAACAGCTGGGTGTTTGAAGAGTAGTTGATCACATCAATATTCTCGTTGCAGAGTTCGCGAACGATACCATGCACACGGCTACCCTTCACACCTACGCAGGCTCCTACTGGATCGATGCGCTCATCATAACTCTCAACAGCTACCTTTGCGCGATCACCCGGCATACGGGCCACCTTCTTGATGGTGATCAGACCGTCGTTGATCTCAGGCACCTCTGCCTCCAACAGGCGCTCCAGGAAAATAGGACTGGTACGTGAGAGGATGATACGAGGGTTGTTATTCTCATTCTGCACCTCCTTCACGATAGCACGGATCGTCTCACCCTTATGGTAATTGTCAGAGGGAATCTGCTCAGCCTTCGGCAGATGGAGCTCGTTGCCCTCATCATCCATCAGCAGTACCTCACGCTTCCAGATCTGATAAACCTCACCGCTAACCACAGTGTTCACCTTATCCTTATATTTCTGGTAGAGTGAATCGTGCTCCAGCTCAAGGATCTTAGAAGCCAGTGTCTGACGCAGATTCAGGATCGCACGACGACCGAACTTGGCAAACTCTACCTCCTCAGAAACTTCCTCACCTACCTCGTAGTCGGGCTCAATCTTCTGGGCTTCGCTCAGCTCAATCTCCTTATTCTCATCTGTCACCTCACCGTCGGCTACCACCACACGGTTACGGTGAATCTCGAAGTCACCCTTGTCAGGGTTCACAATCACATCAAAGTTCTCGTCAGAGCCATAGATCTTGGCGATCACATTACGAAAACTCTCCTCCAACACGCTTACCAGAGTGGTGCGGTCAATGTTCTTAGTCTCTTTGAATTCCTGAAAGGTCTCAATCATTGAGGGGCCTTTCGCATCTTTCTTAATTGCCATTTCTATATTTTTTATTTTTCTATTTCAACATCAAAGGCATTCTCGGCTTATTTGAATGCCAGCAGATACTTAGCATACTTCACGCCATCCATCTGGAAGGTCTTATCGACCTCCACCAGAACTGGACGCTTCTTGCCTTCCTGCTTCTGCTTCTCCTGAACGGTAAGGGTAAAGTTATTACCATCTACTGCCTTCAGGACACCTTGCATCTTCTTTCCTTCCAGTGTCAGCACCTCGATCGTATCACCAATATGATTCACATACTGCTGAGCCACCTTAAACGGCTGACCCAGTCCAGCGCTACCCACCTCAAGTTCATAATCACCAAGTTCCTCACCCAGGCGCTCCTGTAGGAATCGGCTCAATTCGGCACAATCGTCAATCCATACACCATCGGCATGGTCGATCTCAATTACAATTCTGTCATCAGCTGCGAAGTTGATGTCAACCAGGAAGTAGTCGTTGTCCCGGGTGCAAAAGTAAGCATTTTCCCGCTAATTACCAAATATTTCCGCAAAAATATTATAAATTTCTGTATTTTCGAGTTTACAACCCATAGACATTGCCCTCGTACTCAATGAAATCGCGATTCTCGGGTGTGACGCGGATGAAAGCACGCCCCGTATTATCAACAGTGATATTAAACTGATATTCATCACCGCCATATCTGGTTGAGAAGGTGACGATGCCACGTTTCTTTTTGGCTTCGAGCTTCAGCAGATAGTTCTGTACCTCAGCATTGAACTCGAGTTTGGAGTCCATCCTCACTTCAGCTCGTGTCTTCATATGAGGAATATCGTTGCGGCCTATGTATGGCAGGCTGCAATCCACTGTGTTACCATCAATCTTCAGCCATCGGCCCATCACATTGGTGGTGGTACCACGCATCGGCCTCATCGAAGTAACGTTGATTCTGTACTGTTGACTTCCCACAGCGGCTTTAACCATTTTCAGGTTCTCTGCCTGACGGGCAGCTCTCTCTTCGGGTGTAGCGCACGCCACCATTAGCAAGGCAGCGATCATCATTAGCATAAACTGTTTCATCATCTGATAAATTTATATTGTTTGACATTTCTTTTTCCTTACAGATTACCGAAGATGTCTCCTTCCCTTTCTGGGGAGCCAGAAGTTTCTGATATTCATCAGGATGCTTCAGCAGTCGGATCGCCTCCTGAAGCTGCTTGTCATTTCTCAATCCTGCCTCGATGGAACCAGCCTGATAATAGTAGGCAGCCACAATCTCCGACTCAAGGATCTGACGGATCATCTGCTCATGACGGTCGAGTCCGTAGGCCACATCGTGATTCAACTTCTTTTCCAGCTCATCGAAGGCAGACTTAGCCTCCTCGTAATAGCCCTCAAACTTTGCCGTCTTCACCAGTTCGGCAAACTGCTTCTTGCTGACGGGATCGTAAGTGAATCCGCTCTTGATGACACGCGCCTTGAATTCCTGCCAGTCAGCATCTTCAAGATGGAACTCAGCTGGCGAAGCTATCGTGGGATGCTTCGCAATATAATCGACGATGTAGTCGAACATCACCTCAGTAGAATCCTGACCGCTGGCAGAGAGATAGAAAGCGATGTTGGGGATAGTGTCACCCTTTAGCTCCACATCAGGCTTGATGCCACCACCATCGCGTACCTCACGCCCATGACGGGTATAAAACACCTTCGTCAGCGAGTCGGGTATATGTTCACGATACCCGCCACTACCCTTCTTGTAGTTGATTGCCTGAATGCAGCGCCCGCTGGGGATATAGTATTTCGAGGTGGTCACCTTCATATTCGTATTATAAGGCAGATCTATCGGAATCTGTACCAAGCCTTTTCCATACGTGCGCGTACCTAATATTATTCCACGATCCAGATCCTGAAGGGCACCGCTGGTAATCTCACTGGCCGAAGCCGTCTCACCGTTCACCAGCACCACCAAGGGCATTACCGTATCGAGGGGCTCCACACGCGTCTGATATGCTTTCGAAGCCTGCTTGAACTTTCCTCTGTTCTCAACCACCGTGATACCCTTCGGCAACCAGAGGTTCAGAATATCCACTGCCTCCTGTTCAGAGCCGCCGCCATTCCCACGCAAGTCAAGCACCAATGAGGTGGCACCCTGCTTCTTCAGGTCGATCAGGGCTCTGCGCACATCCTTCGAACAACCCTCAGTAAAGGAGTTCAGATTGATATAGCCTACCGTCGAATCCTGCATACCGTAATAAGGCAACTCCGGCAACTTAATGTTACGACGGGTGATCTTAAAACTCATCAGCTTACCAGTAGAGGGACGCATCACCTTCAGCAGGAAACTCGTACCAGCCTCACCTCGCAGATGTTCACTGACATAGCTCACACTCTTATCTGTCATCATCGAGTCGTCGATGCTCAGAATCACGTCGCCTTTCTTCAGTCCAGCCTCAGCAGCCGGCATATTAGCATACGGCTCATCAACCACGATGCGATCCAGCTTCTGATGCTTGCGGATCAGTGCACCGATACCAGCATACTTACCAGTAAGCATCATCCTCAGGTTTTTCGTCTCGTCCTGCGCATAATACTCCGTATAAGGATCCAGACTGCGGAGCATAGCATTGATACCTGTTCCGATTGTCTCCTTGGGGTTCAGCGTATCCACATACAACAGTTCGAGGTTCTTATACACCTGGTTGAAGATATCCAGATGCTTGCCCACCTCGAAGTTATGATCCTTGCTCTTCTGTGCAGAGGCTGTCAGTGCCACAAAGAAGAGCAGCAACAGCGGTAAGATATATCTTTTCATATTCATCTGATGATTAAAATGATGGTGCAAAATTACACGTTTCCTCCAAGAAAACGACTATTTATCTTGTTTTTTTGCGAAATTTTTAGGTTTTAGATAATTTTTTTGCCTAAAAGTTTGGTGGTTTCAAAAATTCGCCGTACTTTTGCACCCGCTTAACAGCAAAACCTGCTTCAGTAGCTCAGTTGGTTAGAGCACCTGACTGTTAAT
>CACZTJ010000115.1 GCA_902784065.1 uncultured Prevotellaceae bacterium
AGCTTATGAGATCAACCTCGACTACCTGATGGGTGTGACAGGACGCGACAATGTGTTCGGAACCTATTGGGAGCGTCGTAACCTCGATCTGAGCTATATCCTGCTCGACTGGCAGTGGAACGCCTTTGTCGCAGCCACCTATTTCTATCGCCCCCTCTACTGGGACGCTGGCTACTGGCACTTCGGCATCTATGCCCGTTACCCATATCGCGACTACTTCTACTTCGGACGTCCTCACTTCTATGTGACCTATCGTGGTGCACACGCCTGGCACCGTGTAGGTGGACCTGGTTACTATCATGGACACAGACACCACTTCCATGCCCCGCACAGAGAGCACTTCGGCATGCATGATCGCTGGAACCGTGGTGACTTCCGCGGTCCTGGCCACCACAGCTCAACACGTGTCACAGGCCATAACAACGGTCCCCACAGAAATGGCTCCAGCGGCAGCGGTAACTTCAACGGCTCCAGAAACCGTGGTGGCTACAGTGGTGGTGGCAACTTCGATAGAAATCGTCATAACGGCGGCAATGGTGGAGGCGGAAATGTTGGAGGCGGAAACTTCAACGGCCATCGCTCAAACAGCGCACGCTACGAGGGCAGCACGAACCGCGCACAGCGACAGATCGGCCAGACCCGCCCCGTTGACAGAGGACGCTCTGTAGATTTCAGCAGTAGTCGTGGCAGCAGCACCCGTAGCACAGTAAGTCATAGCGGTAGTGGTTCGTTCAGCAGAGGCGGATCACGCAGCGGAGGCAGCTCATTCAGTGGCGGAAGCGCTTCATTCGGTGGTGGAAGTTCACGTGGCAGCAGCTCGTTCTCTCACGGAGGTGGCTCACATGGCTCATTCTCTCACAGTGGTGGCTCTCACAGTGGTAGTTCGTTCTCACATGGTGGAGGCTCACACGGTGGTGGCTCTCACGGAGGACATGGAGGCATGGGTGGACGCCGCTAAAGCTCCAGCACACGCACCTCAGCATTCATCATACGCTTGACCTCGCTCATAGGTTTGCCATAATATACTGCCTGTACGGCCTTGTTCATAATGCCGTGGCCTACAGCCAGCACCTTCTTTCCCGGGAATGTCTCCTTGACATAGGTGATGAATTCGCCTGCCCTGGAAAGGAGGTTTTCTAATGTCTCGATATCATCGGGCCACACCTCGCCTTTCAGATCTGGGATGAAACGCCCCGTAAAGCTCCCCCAGTCGCGTTCACGCAACAGAGGGGTGGTGACAACCTCCAGACCATGAGGTGCCGCAATGATACGGGCCGTATCGACTGAGCGCTTCAGGTCGCTGGCAATCACCACGTCGATAGGCTGGTTTTTCCACGCCTCACTCACCTCCTGCGCCTGACGGATCCCGTTCTCGTTCAGCTCTCCCTGTGTCTGTCCCTGCATGATCTGATTGGCATTATCTACCGTCTCGCCATGTCTTACTAAATATAAAGTTGTCATTTTTTATAAATTTCCTGCAAAAATACGAAAAAACTATAAACTATAAACTATAAACTACAAACTTTTTGTATCTTTGCATCCGTAAATTTCGAAAATAGGCCCATAAAGATTATGAAGATATTACAAAGTTCCTTATTCCGTGCGATCTGTGCCATAGCCATTGGCTGTCTGCTCATCAAGTATCCTGATAACACGGTGACGTGGATGACGGTAGCCATTGGCGTGCTGTTCCTCCTGTCAGGACTCATCTCACTGATAGTGTATGTCAATGCACGCAAAAACGTATCTGAATTCAAGATCATCGATGCGGAAGGTCGAGTGATTGCTGGCGAGAAGCCCACATTCCCCATCGTTGGAGTGGGTAGCCTGATTCTGGGTGCGATGCTGGCACTGACACCCAACGTGTTTATCACCGCTCTGATGTATATCATCGGCGGTATCCTGGTTCTGGGAGCCATCAACCAGTATATGAACCTAATCAATGCCCGCCGATACGGTAAGGTTGGCTTTGGTTACTGGGTATTCCCGTCAGTGGTTCTCCTGATTGGGCTCTATGTGATCATCAGACCGATGGCACCTGCCAGCATGGCGATGCTCATTCTGGGCTGGTGCTCACTGCTCTATGGTGTCACAGAGCTGATTAACGCGCTGAAATTCCATGCCGACAAGCGGAAATACAAGCAGGCACATGAGATTCCCGTGGCTGAGGAGATCATCGAGGAGCCTGCATCTGTAGAGGTTATCAAGGAAGAAGAACCTTCTGATAATACGCAGCTTTCTGTTCCAACTTCATCGGATAAGCTCTAGAACTGCTGGGCATCCGATAGAGTTGCAGCCGACGGCCCTCGAACTCGAAGGGCACTGACTCACCAACTTTTGGAGGCAATACACCAAACTGGCTACAGGCAATCTCTGTGGCCAGTTGTCCTGCTGTAACGAGGCTTTTGCAATGGGGAAGGCCTCTCAGCATCTGGTGGAGATCCGTCTGCTCCACAATCTCAAGATCCTTGTCTGAAGCCGTACCCGTGGTGCGACGGATACGGGTGGCTGTATCGAAGAGGGCAATACCCTGTTCCTGCAGAAACGGGATTAACAAGTCGAGACGGAAGCGCTTCTGGGCAGCATCCACAAAGTGATCCTTGTCGTGGAAGAAGAGCAATCCCACGATCCGCCACATGTCATTCATAAAGTTCGGATAATAGAACTTCACCGACCAGCGTTTCTCCGATGGCGGAAAAGTGCCAAGCATCAGCAGCCTGGCACCTTCTGGGAGAAACGGTTCGAAGGGATGCGTCTCAACTTCCATCACTTCTTCATCTCCTCCCTCACTTCCTCTGAGAAGCCCTGGATATAGGTGCGCAGGATGTCGATGCCCCGTTTGTTCTCACGTCCCCAGGGGATGATGAGGTCGGCAAACTTCTTCGTAGGCTCGATAAACTGCTCGTGCATGGGCTTCACATCGTTCTCATAGTGGTCGAGCACCATTTCAACGGTTCGACCGCGCTCCACCACATCACGACGGATGTTACGGATCAGGCGCACATCGCTATCGGTATCCACAAAGATCTTCAGGTCCATCATGTCGCGCAGCTTCTTGTGGTGCAGCGTCATGATACCCTCAAGGATGATCACTGGCTTCGGCTCGATATGCACCGTCTCTGGCAATCGGTTGGAGAGCACGTATGAATAGGTGGGCTGCTCGATCGCCTCACCATTTCTGAGCCGTTTGATCTGGTCTGTCAACAGCTTCCAGTCAAAGGCGTCAGGATGGTCGAAGTTGATCTGCTTGCGCTCTTCTGGCGTCAGATCGGTGGTGTCGTTGTAATACGAGTCTAAGGGGATGACGGCTGCACAGTGGGGAGGCAGCACTTTGGCAATACGCTTCACGACGGTGGTCTTGCCTGAACCCGAACCGCCAGCGATTCCAATGATAATCATATCTTCATATTTTTCAATTCTCAATTCTAAGATAGACGATGGTAGGCAGATGGTCACTGTAGCCGTTGAGCCACTCCCCACCCCCATGGGTGCGCAGAGGCGTGCCTGCATAGGGTCCGTCCTGACGGATCAGATAGTCGCGTCGGAAGATCTCCTGCGTATCAAAGGCCAGCGTACCAGGCTCCGGACGGAGCAGCGATGGCGAGAGGATAATCTGGTCGAACAGGTTCCACTTGCCTTTATAGCTCAGTGTACCCTCGCCTGATGCCAGCACATTCCACCAGGGGTTATAGAGGTCACCCTCGCCCACCTCACTGATCTCACGCTTTGCCCCCAGGCATTCTGCCATCGAGGCATCCTGCGGATCATCGTTCATATCGCCCATAATCAGGAGTTTCTGCTCAGGATCCGCCTGCAACAACGAGTCCTTCACCGCCTTCAGCTGTCGGCCTCCCTCCTCACGATAATAGGATGTAGCACCACGTGAGGGCAGATGGTTCACGATAATCGTCACATGCTCACAGGCCAGCATACCACTCACCACCAGGAAGCCTCGGGTGGCTCGCAGCGAGTCCTCAGGCTGCTTATATATATAAGGTACAAGCTTCACGTCACGGATCGAGAAGAGTGCGGGGTTATAAATCAGACCACAGTCGATGCCGCGCTGATCGGGTCCTTCCACGTGTACATACTGGATATTACGCTGTTTCAGGGGTGCCTCGTTGCAGAGATCGGCCAGGCATTTGGCATTCTCCACCTCAGCCACACCAATGGCAGCACAGCCCTCTGGCAAACGGTCAGACGCCATCTCAGAGAGCACACGGGCGAGATTATGCAGTTTATTGGTGTATTTTTCCGTATTCCACTTAAACGTACCCTCGGGCATAAACTCATAATCGTTCTTTCCTGCATCATGACAGGTATCGAAGAGATTCTCAAGATTATAGAAGCCGATGGCATACTGACTGCCTTTCAGGGGCTTACGAGCCAAACTGGTCACAGTGAGCAGAAGCAGACCGACGATCAAAAAGGTTATTCTTCTCATATCTTGTTGTTTTAGTTTGCAAATATAAGGTAAAAATCCGATTAGTCAAAGAAAAATAGGCAAAAAGTTTGTGGATTCAAAAAAAACTTTGTACCTTTGCACCCGCTTTATGCGAATTTACATTTATAACATTAATATTTTTAGTTCAAAATGAAAAAAGGTATTCATCCAGAAAACTATCGCCCCGTCGTGTTTAAGGACATGTCCAACGGCGATATGTTCCTTACGAAATCTACCGCAAGTTCTATACTGGTAAGAGCAAGCTCGTTGACACCGCAGGTCGTGTCGATAAGTTCATGAGCCGCTACGGTAAGGCTGCGAAGAAGTAAGAGCCATACAAAGGATTTAGAAAAGGTGCGTTCTTGGTAGTTGCATATGCCAAAGCGCACCTTTTCATTTTTCTCGAAGTGAAAAAAAGTAAAAACATGCTTTCTTTCACTTCTTTTTTGTATCTTTGTACCCAAAGTATGCAAATTTATTAGTTACTAGATTTTTTATACTACTAAGAATGAAAACCGTTTATGAATTCTCTGTCAAGGACAGAAAAGGTAAAGACGTATCTCTGAAAGAGTACGCCAATGAGGTGTTGCTGATTGTCA
>CACZTJ010000116.1 GCA_902784065.1 uncultured Prevotellaceae bacterium
ACACAAAGCAGGATTTGTGAATATCGTTGGAAACCCCAACGTAGGTAAAAGTACGCTCATGAACCAGTTGGTTGGTGAGCGTATTTCAATTGCGACATTCAAGGCGCAGACTACCCGTCACCGTATCATGGGTATCGTGAATACCCCGGAGATGCAGATTGTTTTCTCCGATACACCGGGAGTGCTGAAGCCAAATTACAAGCTGCAGGAGTCGATGCTTGCTTTCTCGGAGTCTGCCCTTCAGGATGCTGATGTGCTACTTTACGTCACCGATGTGGTGGAAGATCCCGAGAAGAACATGGACTTCTTGGAGAAGGTGCAGAAGATAGAAACGCCTGTCATTCTGCTGATCAATAAGATTGACGAGCTGAAGAGTGAGACGAGCGGCGTGAAGAGTGCGAATAGTTCACAAGCAAAGTTAGGCGCTATTGTCGAGCACTGGCATGCCCTTTTGCCGAAGGCAGAGATCCTGCCTATCTCCGCTAAGAATAAGTTCGGTGTCGATATCCTGTTGAAGCGTATCCAGGAGCTCCTACCAGAGAGCCCTGCCTATTTCGACAAGGACCAGTTGACTGATAAACCCGCCCGTTTCTTCGTTTCGGAGATCATCCGCGAGAAGATCCTGCTCTACTACGATAAGGAGATTCCTTACAGTGTGGAGGTCAGTGTGGAGCGGTTTAAGGAGGACGAGAAGCATATTCATATCAATGCCATCATCTATGTGGAGCGTGACAGTCAGAAAGGTATTATCATAGGTCATCAGGGGGTAGCCCTGAAGAAGGTCAGCACCGAGGCTCGCAAGGCCCTCGAGAAGTTCTTCGACAAGCCGATTTACCTTGAGGTGTTCGTAAAAGTGGATAAAGACTGGCGCTCATCAGAAAGAGAATTAAATCACTTCGGGTATAACCCAGAGTAAAATATATGGGAAATTTAGTAGCAATAGTAGGCCGACCCAATGTTGGAAAATCAACGCTTTTCAACCGTCTGACGAAAAGCCGTCAGGCGATTGTCAGCGACGAGGCAGGCACCACTCGAGATCGCCAGTACGGTAAGTGTGAGTGGTGTGGCCACGAGTTCTCTGTCGTCGATACCGGCGGTTGGGTGGTCAATTCAGATGATATTTTTGAGGAGGAGATCCGTAAACAGGTGATTATCGCCACCGAGGAAGCCGACTTGGTGCTTTTCCTTTGTGACATCAACAGTGGTGTGACAGGCTGGGACATGGATGTGGCTCAGATTCTGCGCCGTGCGAAGTTGCCTGTGATCCTGGTAGCCAACAAGGCTGATGACGGTAAGGACCTCTATGACCAATATGAGTTCTATAAGCTCGGACTGGGTGATCCCTGGCCCATCAGTGCCGCTACAGGCAGCGGTACAGGTGACTTGCTCGACAAGGTGATCGAGACGTTGCCCGAGAAGGCTAAGGACGATCTCGAGGAAGGTATCCCCCGCTTTGCAGTGGTGGGTCGTCCGAATGCCGGTAAATCGAGCATTATCAACGCTTTCATCGGTGAGGATCGTAACATCGTGACAGAGATTGCCGGTACTACCCGCGACAGCATCTACACCCGTTACGATAAGTTCGGCTTCGATTTCTATCTGGTAGATACCGCTGGTATTCGCCGTAAGAATAAGGTGACGGAGGATCTGGAGTTCTACAGTGTGATGCGCTCTATCCGTGCCATCGAGAACAGCGATGTGTGTATCCTGATGATTGACGCCACCCGTGGTATCGAGGCGCAGGACATGAACATCTTCCAGCTCATCCAGAAGAACAACAAGTCGCTGGTGGTAGTAGTCAACAAGTGGGATCTGGTGGAGGATAAGTCACAGGCCTCCATTGATACCTTTATTAACGCCATTCGCAACCGTATGGCGCCGTTTGTCGATTTCCCCATTATCTTCGCCTCGGCTCTCACCAAACAGCGTATTTTCAAGGTGCTGGAGACGGCTAAGGAGGTCTACCTGAACCGTAAGGCGAAGATCGGCACTTCGAAGCTCAACGAGGTGATGCTGCCCCTGATTGAGGCGTTCCCACCGCCCTCAGTGAAAGGAAAGTATATTAAGATTAAATATGTGGCTCAGGTGCCCGACACGCAGATTCCAACCTTTGTGTTCTATGCCAATCTGCCACAGTATGTGAAGGAGCCGTATAAGCGCTTCTTGGAGAATAAGATCCGCGAGAACTGGACGCTCACCGGCTCGCCGATTAATGTCTTTATCCGCCAAAAGTGATGAAGAAGCTATGCATCCTATCTCTCTTTGGCGCTCTGGTTGTTTTAGGAGCCTGTGGCAGTGCTACGAAGGAGGAGCTTGCCTCCTTAGCGGCGAAGGGCTACTACGAGCATCTGATCCACGGTGAGTACGAGCAGTTCTATGAGGGTATGGATCAGCGTGAGTTCACCAGTGAGGCTGACTATCGCAGTCAGATGCTGGATAACCTCCGTCAGTTTATGGCGCGTCAGGAAAAGGAACATCACGGCATTCTCGAGGTGCGTGTGTCTAACGCTGCTACCGATACAGTGCAGCAGTTCACGAATGTGTTCCTCGTGCTTTGTTTCGGCGATTCCACCAATGAGGAGATCGTTGTGCCGATGGTGGAGCGGAATGGCAGCTGGAGGATGAAATGATCGTTTATAGTGAATAGTTTAGAGTTGAAATTTAATAAAACAAACTAATGAAGAAGTTTTTAGTGATAACAATGATGGCCTGCGCTGCTGTGTCTGTCCAGGCTCAAGATGTATCCAATTACTTAAAGACACATAATGTGTTCCAGCATTTGGATCTCTCTGTCAATGTCGGTACCTCTGGTATTGGCTTCGATGTTGCTACGCCTATAGGCAACTATGTGCAGTTGCGTGCAGGATATGAGTTTATGCCACAGTTCCACGTGGGTATTGATTTCCCTATTGAGGTAGGTGGTGAGCCTGCGGTGAAATATGATGCCAACGGAAATCGCGTAGAGAGCACCTTCGATCGTCTGGCTAAAACCCTCCAGGAGCTTACAGGTTATGAAGTGGAAGATCATGTGGAGATGATCGGAAAGATGACAATGAATAACTTCAAGCTGCTGGTTGATGTGTTCCCCTTCCAGGAGAATAAGCATTGGCACTTTACGGCAGGTTTCTATCTGGGTCCCTCTCAGTTTGCCAGAGCCGATAACTCTATTGATGCGATGACCTCGCTGTTGGCTGTTGGTATGTATAATCATATCTATGACCGAGTGGAGAACGCATATTATACTGGTGCCCCCATCATGGATATCACGATTGCAGGCCAGAAATTCAGTCCTGAGTTGAATCCTAATCAGGAGTTGGCGATTCTCAATAATGGACGTATGGGCTTCCAGTTGGGACAGTATAAGGAGGATGTGTATTCTGAAACAGGTCTCTTGATTCATCAGAAGGGTGATCCTTATATCATGGAGCCAGGTGCCGACAATCAGGTGCATGTCTATGCTAAGACTAACAGTTTCAAGCCTTATCTGGGCTTTGGCTATGGTGGACGCCTCGTTAAGAACCGTGATGACTGGAAGGTGTCTTTCGATGCAGGTGTGATGTTCTGGGGAAAGCCCGACCTCTATACCCACGATGGCACGAACCTCACCAAGGATGTGGAGAATATTTCTGGTAAGGTAGGGGATTATGTCGATCTCTTCAAGGGGTTGTATGTCTATCCGATGGTCAGTGTCCGCTTTACGAAAACGATATTCTAATCCATAAACAATAAAGGCTCGCCGTTCAGCGAGCCTTTATTGTTAGTGTAAAGTTGAAATATCATGTTTCCAAACATCTTATTATGCAAATTTTAGTGTTTGGAAACATTTAGAAGTCGATTATCCCAATATTGATGACATTACGATATCCACTATTCGCAAGACAAAGAAGCTGTTGATGCTCCTAGCTGAGAGAGTGCCGCAACTGCCTAAGATGAACGAGCTATACAAGGAGTTGGAGACAGATCGAAACCAGGGATTGAAAATGCTCTATGCATTGCAGCGAGGGGGACTTCTGCTTTTATTGAGTGACAATGCAAAAAGCCCAGACAACTTGTCTCGTCCAGATAAGATTTACATCAACAACCCTACAATGATGTACGCACTTTCGCCCCAGATAGACACTGGCACATTGCGTGAAACCTTCTTTATGAATCAATTATCTCAGGGCCATGAAGTACGCTATCCCAAAACTGGCGACTTCCTTGTTGACCGAAAGTATCTGTTTGAGGTTGGTGGGAAAGGAAAGACATTCGACCAGATTGATAGTTATCTGGCAGTGGACAATACAGAGATAGGTTATAAAAACCGCATTCCGCTTTGGATGTTTGGATTGCTTTATTGAGCGAGTTTTTATTCCCAAGGAGGGAATATTTTGTTCCCAGGCTGGGAATATTTTATTCCCAAGCTGGGAATTTTAAGCGAACAGTGTAGTTTAACGATTTTAGTTGACTACTTGGAGCCTTATTTGTGATAAGGGTTGACCTGGGGTTAAACTTATTTTTAATTCATGTTGACTCGACTTTAC
>CACZTJ010000117.1 GCA_902784065.1 uncultured Prevotellaceae bacterium
AACTTCGCAGCACGCATCAATAGCTCTTATAAGATCAACAGCATCGTCACCGTAGGTGAGAATGCTACCTTCTCTTATTCAAACAGCGTTGATTGTGCACCATTGGAGAATGCCTTGAAGATGGCACCCACACTGCCCGTCTATGAGATTGACGGTGTGACTTTCTCTGGTCCAGTAGGTGGTATGAGTGACCGCCAGAACCCGATGCGTGAGCTTTACCACAACAAGGATAATCGTCTGAAGAAGTGGCGTATCTTTGCCAATGCGTATGTTGACATCACACCTATTAAGGGAATGCTCTTCCGCTCTAACTTTGGTATCGACTACACTAATGGTTATATCCGCAGCTTACAGCATACTTTTGATTCGGATGTTGTGAAGAACAGCGTCAGTGCGAGCACGATGTCACAGAACCACAGTACCAAGTGGACATGGTCAAACACATTGCAGTACAACTTTGACGTAGCAGAGAACCACAACCTGAATATACTTGCTGGTATTGAGCATCATCGCGACTATGGTATCGACTTCTCTGCACGTCGTGAAGATTATCCCCTCGAGACCTTAGACTATATGTGGCCAGGTGCCGGTACAGGCATCCAGACTATCACTGGTGGCGGTGATTCTTACAAGCTGATGTCATACTTCGGTAAGATTGACTATAACTGGAATGACCAGTTGCTGGCTTCAGTCACCATGCGTTACGATGGTTCAAGCCGCTTCGGTAAGAACAACCAGTACGGTTTCTTCCCCTCAGCATCTCTCGGTTATCGTATTTCAAAGCATATTAATGCCGACTGGCTTCGTGACTGGAAACTCCGCGTCAGTTATGGTGTGACTGGTAACCAGGGCATGAACTCAAACAATGCGCACTACGGACTCTATATGGCCAACTACGGTTCAGACCGTGAGAACTCAACGGCTTATGACATTAACCTGCAGGGCTCTGGTACATTCCCCTCTGGTTACTACAAGCAGCAGTCAGCCAATGAAGATCTGAAGTGGGAGCAGTCATCACAGTTGGACTTCGGTACAGACTTCTCGCTCTTTGGTGGTGCTTTATACGGATCTTACGATGTGTTCTTCAAGGAGACCAAGGACATGCTTGTACAGCCTGCCTTCCTCGGAGCCATCGGATTTGGCGGTCAGACATGGATCAACGGTCCTACTTTGAAGAACTGGGGTATGGAGGCTAACGTGGGTTATCGTCATACCACTGAATACGGACTGTCTTATGATATCTCTGGTAATATTGACTTCTTCCGTTCAAAGGTGACTTACCTCCCCGAAAGCTCTAAGAACTCCTATGAGCACAATGACTACCACAACCTGGCTCAGGACGAGAAAGCATACGGTTCACGTATCGGTTATGTGGTTGAGGGTCTCTATCAGTCACGTGAAGACGTGCTGGCCCACGGACAGGCTGGTGCTCGTGTCGGTGGTCTGAAGTATGCCGACCTCAATGGTGACGGTAAGATCAACGAAGCAGATCGTACATGGATCTATAATCCTGTGCCCAACTTCTCATACGGTATCAATGTCAATCTGGCCTATAAGGACTTCGACTTTACCATGTTCTGGCAGGGTGTAGCTGGTGTTGACGTCATCAACGACCAGAAATTCCAGACCGACTTCTGGAGCATCACTGATGCTGGTTCCAACAAGGGTGAACGTCTGATTGACGCTTGGACACCTGCCAACAGCGGTTCGAGCATTCCTGCCCTGACCACATCGAATGGTGCTGACGAGGGCCGTATGTCTTCCTACTTTGTTGAGAATGGTTCTTACGCAAAGATGCGCACACTGCAACTTGGATATACACTGCCTGCAGCAATCTATAAGAAGCTCTTGCTGTCAAAGGCCCGCGTTTACATCTCTGGTGACAACCTCCTGCTCATCAAGTCTAGTTCTCTGACCTGTTCAGATCCTGAGAATACAGCATGGTCTTATCCTCATACCGCTTCCGTCACATTTGGAGTACAGGTGGGATTCTGAGAAGTGAAAAGTGAGAATTAAAAAGTTTAAGTAAAAAAAGAAAGAACAATGAAAAAGATTCAATTATATATTTCGGCTTTGCTACTTTCTGTATTTGCAGTATCATGTACTGTTGATGATGTAAAGCCCCAGGGTACGCTGGACGAAGAGACCGCATATTCAAGCCCCGACAAGCTGGTGACTGCTGCCTATGCCAAACTTGGCGATGACTGGTATTCCTATCCGTTTAACCTCTGGCCATATGGCGATATGAGCGCCGACGACTGCTTGAAAGGTGGTTCCGGTGAGAATGACACAGGTTATCACCCCATGGAGATCTTCACCACCTTGCAGCCTGACCGTGGAGAGTTTGACGAGCTGTGGTATCAGCTCTACAGTTCCATCTCTCGTTGCAACCGTGCTATCGAGGCTATCAATAAGATGGAAACACCCGATGCAAAGATGTTGGCAGAAGTGAAGTTCCTTCGTGCACATTTCTATTACAAACTTCAGCAGATGTGGTACGAGGTGCCATTTATTACTGAAGGTATGAGCAATGCTGATATTGAGGCATGCCCACAGAGCAGCCATGATCAGATCATGCAGCAGATTATCGATGATTTCCAATATGCTTATGAGAACCTGCCCGAGGCTGCTCCTGGCACAACAGGTCGTGCACATAAGGTTGCCGCTGCTGCCTACCTCGCCAAGTGCTATCTGAACTGGGCTTACGGTGATGGTTATGAGGGATCAACAGGTTACGATCACGTTGACCTGACAAAGATCCAGAAGGTTATCGATTATACAGAGGTCGTGAAGAATTCACCCTACGATTATCTTGACACCTACGGACATATCTTCCTGCAGGATTATGCTAACTCTTGCGAAAGCATCTTTGCCGTACAGCACTCTAACAGAGCTGACGATGGAACGAAATATGGTCGTGCCAACTGGTCGAATATGCTGAATGGCGTCTGGGGTATCTGGTCATGCGGATGGGACTTCCACAAGCCGTCACAGAACCTGGTGAATGCATTCAAGACCCGCAATGGCCTGCCTATGGACGATTTCGATGCTGACCACAATGCTATCGTCATTAATGGTGCCGACTCGAAGTACAAATATGACCCCCGTCTGTTCCACACTGTAGGTATGCCTACCTATCCTTATAAGTATGAGGCTCAGTACACGCTGACAAAGGCCAACAGTCGTACACCAAACACCTATGGTTACTACTGCTCAATGAAGGAGGTTCCACAGCGCTCAAAGGGTGAGGACTACGATATGCCTTGGCAGGCTTTCGGTGTGAACGACTACGTACTGCGCTATACCGATGTGATGCTGATGCGTGCTGAGGCTCTCATCGAGAAAGGCGACTTCAATGGTGAGGCTTTACAGATTATCAACGATATCCGCAGCCGTGCTAAACGCGACATCAGTGAGACATCACTCATCAAGTATGCCAAGAATCAGTGCGACATCGCACTCTATGGTAATTTTGCTTCCAAGGATGATGCCCGCAAGGCACTGCGCTGGGAGCGCCGCGTAGAACTTGCTATGGAGGGTCACCGTTTCTTCGATCTCCGTCGCTGGGGCTTGCTCTCTTCTACCCTGAACAAGTATTTTGAGACTGAGGTGACTGACGAGTACGATAATCAGACCTACGCCCTCTACTATAAGGACGCCTTCTTCACCTCTGGCAAGAATGAGTACTTCCCCATAGCATCTAACCAGATGAACTATATCCAGGGGCTCTATCACCAGAATAGAGGATACTAAGAGAAGTAAAAAGTGAGAAATGAAAAGTTAATAGTTAAAAGTACAAAGTTATGAAAACGATATATCAATTGATCTGTGCAGTCTGCATCATCTGTGGTTTCACAGCTTGCCAAGACAGAGATCTTCCTGGATCTGGAGAAATGCAGCTGCTCACGCCTGATGCTTCAAGCATCACAGGAACACTTACTGGCGAGAATAATTACGATTATACCCTCACCTGGACACCGAGCAACCAGAATGCCACCATGCAGGTTGCCGTCTATAAAAATGGTACACAGCAGCAGGCACTGACCCCATGTACAGGCAATTCGTTTACACTGAAGAACTTAGAGACAAAACAGTTCTATGAGTTCCTCTTCAAGTATGCCAATGCCGATGCACTCTCTAATGGTGTGATGACATCATACACACGTCCCGGTGCTTCTTCTCCAACAGATCTGGCATTCACACAGATTGATATCGACGAAGAAAATCATAACCTGGAGGTGACATGGAAGGCTAGTGAAGATGCTACCTCTTACATCCTGAAGATGGAGAACAATGATGGTAGCAGAGTGATTGAGGAGACGGTCAGCGGCACCTCTTATCTTCTGGAAGATGTTGTATTGAAGGAGAGCTGGGATGCTACTCTTATCGCACAGAACAGCGAAGGTAAGGCACTGCCTATTTATGGATCGACCAAGATCGGTGGTAAGATTCCTGCTTTCCTTTCTGAATATGCAACACCTGAAGAGTTGATTGCCAATGGTGATGACGATGAGGCCAGGCGACATCAATACCGTGGAGGACATTGCCGACTATCGCATGCTCTTCTGGCTGCGCGACCTTGAGACTGGCAATAACGATGACATCTGGAACTTCTCTGACGTAGCCAGGAATGCAGCTCCATGTATTGAGCAGTATGTGAAGAATGGTGGAAACCTGTTGCTCTGGCAGCATGCCGTACCTTACATCGGAACCATCAACCGTGTAGCAACGTCAACCCTTCGTGGTGTCAACAATGCATTTGGTTGTGGTGTCGGCGGTATTAACCCCGACGTATGGAAGATGGGTGTATGCCTGAACACAGGCTCATTCTCTAAGGACTTCAGCACACATCCAATCTATGCTGGTATCCCAACAGAGAAGCTAAGCGACACCTGTTTCAAGGCCATTGCTTTCAAGGGCGCTGGCTGGACGGAGGATCACAACTGTCTGTTCTTCGACATTCCAACAAAGTTGACTGGTCTGGATAACACATCGGAGGAATGCTACATTGCCCTCACAGAAGAGTTTGGTATCTATCCACTTGGTACATGGGATTCACAGGCAAGTTGGGTTTCTCAGCTGAACGTTTGGGAAGCTAAGGGTGCTCCACAGGCTCCAGAGGGATTCCAGAAGGGTTGCGGTACAGTGGTCTGCATCGGTAACGGCGGCTGCGAGTTCTCCATGAAGAACGAAGACGGCACCCCCGATAAGAGTGCTACTCCCAATAACAACTCTTGCCAGAGTAACATTCTTAAGCTTGCTAAGAACAGTATAGAATATCTGTTGTCGATCTAAAATCTCTTTGAGATTATCTTAAAATTCGTTCATTGCATGTATATTTGTTGCAATGAACGATTTTTTTTATTCATTGAAACATATCTTATCGATGACATTAATAATATGTAGTACCTTTGCATCAGAAACACAATTCATACTTAAGTTTTTGGTTTTTATTAGGTAATGGTTAGAATAAGTGAGAGAAAAGCGCGGCTCGTGATGAGTCGCGCTTTTTGATAGTATGCAAATTTAATTGGTTGCTGAGTTTATTTGGCTTCGCCTGAGCCATAGATGAAGCCGAAAGCACCGCTGGTATAGTCGAAGATCTCCTCATCTTTGAAGAAGCGCTTCAACTCTATCTCGGCATTCGACGTAGAGTCACTGGCATGTACGATGTTCTGCTGGTTGCTCATCGAGTAGTCGCCTCGGATGGTTCCAGGTGCAGCCTCACGTCCGTTGGTAGAGCCAGTCATGGTACGTACCACCTGTACGGCATCCACACCTTCGAGGGCGAGAGCCACTACTGGTGATGCCTGCATAGAGGCTGCCAATGAGGGGAAGAAGGGTTTGTCAACGAGGTGGGCATAGTGCTCGCGCAGGATCTCATCGCTGAGCTGCATCATCTTCATACCTGCCACGCGGAGTCCGCGACGCTCGAAACGGTTTACAATCTCACCAATCAGTTGACGCTGTACGCAACTGGGCTTTAATAATACAAGAGTTTTTTCCATGATGATTGTTTTTTAGGGGTTATTTTTTGCTTTTGTAGAATTTCTCAAGGGTGCGATAAGCATTCTCCTTTTCTGGAGAAGCCACCTCAGCTGATTCAACGTCGATCTTCATGACAGGAGCGGCATCGAGGTTCTCCTTAGTGATAGCAGTCCACTGGGGCAATCCTTCACCATTGGGATTACCTGTCTTGCAGAAATTGGCATAATAGGTGAGGAACAGCTTTGAGATGGCGTAATCCTCTTTCTGCCAGTCGTAGTATTCGTTGGTATCGAGGGTACCCATTGCATATTCGATATCTGCAGAGTGAACGGCGCCAGGAGCGCCATTTTGGCAGAAACCTGGGGACGTGGGTGCATATAGTGGTAACGATAGACGGGCAAACCAGACTTGGCGTGATAGTCGCAGACCTTCCAAGTGGGGAAGCCAGTGAAGATATCGGAGGCGAGATCGAGACCTTTCTGACTCAGCACGTCTTCATCCGTCTCAATGCCGTAAGCCTTGAAAATCTCGTCAGTCATGTCGCCAAACGTGGCCTTCATGGCGTTCTTGTAGTTCGCACCTGAGCCTGTTCGTTTTTCTCGAAGATGTCATCAGCATTCTCTTTCATAAAGTAACCATCGAGCACCACGCTGGCCATACCTTTTGGAGGCAGCATGGCCTGAAGTGAATCGGCATTCATCGCCATTGCATCAGCCAGGCTGGTGATACCTGCTGACTTCAAGAGTTCTGCACCAGCAGCCTCAGCCTCAGCCTGAGTGGAAGCCTTATAGGGAAGTACTTCAGCACCAGAAGAGAGCATCGCACCAGCGATCAGGTTCTTAGAGAGAGGAGAACACATCAGGAGGGAGACTGAAAAGGAACCAGCCGATTCGCCTACGATGGTGATCTTGGCAGGATCGCCGCCAAAGGCCTGGATGTTATCCTTCACCCACTGGATGGCAGCCACTTGGTCGAGGAAACCATAGTTGCCACTTCCCTTATAGTCTGAAGCTGCAGTGAGTTCTGGATGGGCAAAGAAGCCGAAGACGCCCTCACGATAGTTGGCTGTTACACCTATAACGCCTTCTTTTGCGATGGCGCTTCCATCGTAACGGGGTTCACTACCAGAACCAGCCATCAGTCCGCCGCCATTAAAATAGATAAGTACAGGAAGGGCATCAGCAGTTGTCTTTGCTGTCGTCCAGATGTTGAGATAGAGACAGTCTTCGCTACGCTTAGGACCACGGAAGGCCATATCGCCGAAAACGTCGAGCTGCATGGGGTCGTCGCCAAACTGCTTCGCCTCACGAACACCCTCCCAAGCCTGAACGGGTTGGGGA
>CACZTJ010000118.1:0-8773 GCA_902784065.1 uncultured Prevotellaceae bacterium
TTCCGCAGCCGTTACAAGATGACACCCTCAGAGTACCGACGGGCTTCAAAATCCTAAGTTTTGCGGAATGCTGACAAAGATTTGCGGAATGCTGACAAACCTGTCGGCAATTTTTTGTATCTTTGCCCCAGAAATCAAAACTCAAAAATATGGATAAGACAGTTATCATTGCAATCATTATCTCGACCATCGTGGCGCTGGCCATAGTGGCATTGGTCGTTGTGCTCTTCTACTACCACTGGCGCAATCAGGAGTTGCTGGTCAACTTCTCCGCTTTCATCCGTGAGAACCTGAAACTGAAAGACGAAATCGAGCAGCTTCAGGACGAGAACAACGAACTCAATGAAGAGTTGGAGGTGGTGACGGGCGGCCAGCGCGAGCGGCGCTCGCACCAGCGCAAGGTACAGGATCCTACAATCAATAATAAGGTATAACCCATTTAATATTTAGCATTATGGCAAATTTAACAGCAGAACAAGTCGAGCAGAAGCAGCAGCAGTTGAAGCAACTGGCTGAGGAAATGAAGGCGCTGAAGGACGAACTCGTGGAGGCCGGCGCGTGGCCCATGGACGAGGACGAACTTGACCAGGTGGCTGGCGGGTTTACTCCTGGGTATTCTATAGTTAATTTCGATGAACAACATAAACGGGATTAACTTTCATCTTCACCAAGAACAGAAAACGTGTATAACAGTTAAAATTTTTAATTATGGCTACATTGACAAAAGAACAGATTGAACAGAAGAAGCAGCAGTTAAAGCAGCTCTCTGAGGAGATGAATGCACTAGTAAAGGAATTGCAGGAGGCTGGCGAATGGCCCCTCGACGAGGACGACCTCGACAAGGCTGCAGGAGGCTTTCCTAATACAAGTCACTTAAATCCTCTAAATAGAACTCCTATAACCGAATCCAATCCTGTTGAAGACCGAAACCATAGTTTCGAGCCACAGCCAGTCTTCCTCGATCCTATAATGTGATGAGGCCCATTATCTACCATGGCAGAGATATTCAATAAGGAGGCACTGGAGGCACTCGATGACCATAGCGAAGCCAAGGAGATGGCGCGAGTGGCATCACCGAAAGTTCGGATTGTGATTGCCGCCATGGTGGCGATGATGGTTGTGGTAGTGTACTGGTGTATCTTCGGAACCATCAACTACAAGGTAACGGCGCAGGGCGTGGTATTTCCTTTTGGAGAGGCTACGCCTATTAGTGTGCCCTATGATGGAGCCGTTAGCCGTTTGCTGGTGAGTCACGGTGCCACCGTTGCCAATGGTGTGGCAGTGATGGAGATACGCAATGCCCTTTCGACGACAGCTGTCAGGGTGCCGCGCGACGGTGTGGTGATACAGACGCTGCCCCTAGGCGCACAGTTCAAGGCAGGCGAACCTGTGGCGTGGCTGCTACCGCAGACGCAGCAGATGGCTGGCCGCGAGATGCTCTGCTACGTGACCTACGACGATCTGCGCAAACTGAAGATAGGTCAGCAGGTGCAGGCCACGCCCGCCAATATGAAGCGCGAGAACTGGGGATATGCCTACGGACGGGTGGTCGGCATTGAACAGTACCCGACCACGCGACAGGAGATTGTGAGCCGTGTGAAACTCGATCCGCTGGCTGCATTCATCAAGGACGGCCAGGCGATGTACGAGGTGCGCGTAACGTTTGACGAGCAGAACGGTGGTCTGGTATGGAGTCGTGAGAAGAGCCGCCATGTGAAGGTGGGCAACGGTGCCTTGTGCAACATCCAGATCATTACGCAGAAGAAGCCTGTATGGCGTGTCCTTATCGGCACTGTGGACAATTCCATCCAAACGATAGCAGGCAATTAATATGGGCAAGAGTAAATTGGCGAAGGTGCCTCAGGTGATGCAGATGGAGGTCGTGGAGTGCGGTGCTGCATCGCTGACGATGATCTTAGCGCATTACGGCAAGTGGTTGCCACTGGAAGAGGTACGTGCAGCCTGTGGTGTGTCGCGCGACGGCTCATCGGCGAAGATGATTCTGCAGGCTGCCCGTAACTACGGTCTCGATGCCAAGGGCTTCCGTATGTCGCCCGAGGCGCTGGAAGGCAAGCAGCCTGCCATCATCCACTGGAACTTCGAGCACTTCGTTGTGTTCAGGGGCTTCGACAGTAAGGGGCGTGCCTGCATCAACGATCCTGGCATAGGACCCGTGAAATGGCCGATGGAGGAGTTCCGCAAGCACTTCACGGGCGTGTGCCTGACCTTTGAGCCGACTGACCGCTTCGAGAAGAGTGGGGAGCCGACGAGCATTCTCTCATACATGAAGAAGAATCTCAATGGTGTCAGTGAGGCTTTCTGGCTCACCTTCTCCTTTGCGCTGATGGGTGCCTTCGTGGCACTGCTGACGCCGCTGTTCACCCGCATCTTCCTCGACGAGATCCTGTCGGGCAAGAATGCCGATTGGGTTAAGTGGTTCTTCATAGGCATGGGAGCACTGGCCGTCTTCCAGTTCTTCGTGCTACTGCTGCAAAGCCGCTATACCAAGCGTGTGGCAGGTGCGCTGGCATTAAAAAGCAACAAGGACTATCTGCGCCACTTGCTGCGCCTGCCCATGTCGTATTTTGCCATGCGCCATGTGGGCGATTTGCAGCAACGTATGCATCTGAACCAGACGATTACCAACTCTCTGATAGAAATTCTGGCGCCGCAGGTCATCAATATCGGTCTGTTAGTGCTCTACCTCTTTCTGATGTTCTCGTATTCCTTCTGGCTGACAATGATAGGATTCGTGGCTGCGGGTGTCAATCTGGCTATCGTACATTATTTCGCCAATTTTCGCATTAACCTCATCCGTTCGATGGAGCAAAGTGAGGGTCAGTACTTCTCTGCCACTGTCTCATGTATCGACAACATGGAGAGCATCAAGGCGGCAGGTGCTGAGACAGGCTTCTTCAAGTATTGGAGTGGTCTGTGGGCGCATAAGTTCAACGTGAACGCCAACGCCGACAAGCAACAAGCGCAGATGGCTCTGTTGCCTGTGCTGGCCAACGCGCTTTGCTCTGTGGCCGTACTCGTGCTTGGTGCCTACCTCATTCTTCAGGGCGATCTGACTGTGGGTATGCTCATGGCCTTCCAGGGTTTCATGGGGTCGTTTCTGGCACCAGTGAACGAGCTGGTGAACGGCTCTCAGAAAATTGTGGAGATGCGAAGCCAGATGGAGCGTGTGGAGGACGTGATGAAATATCCCGAAGACCATCGGGACTCGAAACAGGAGATACAGCAAGGGAAACTTGGCGGCCTTTTGGAAATGAAGCATGTAACCTTTGGTTACTCACCTATACAGCCTCCGCTCATTGAGGACTTCAACCTCAGGGTGGAGCCTGGTCATTCGGTGGCATTGGTAGGTCCCAGCGGTTGTGGTAAATCGACACTGGCAAAGCTGATCAGCGGTCTCTATAAGCCGTGGAGTGGGGAAGTTCTTTTCGACGGAAGACCCATCGAAAGCATCCCCAATGAAGAGCTGACGAACTCGGTGGCAGTGATCGACCAGAACGTGGTGCTCTTTGATGACACCATCGCACAGAATATCCGCATGTGGGACCCCAGCATCGAGGATTTCACGCTGATGATGGCCTGCAACGATAGGCTTTGACACGAAGATCGTGAAGGGTGGGCAGAATTTCAGTGGTGGTCAGCGACAGCGCTTTGAAATAGCTACTGCACTGGCCAGAGAGCCGATCGTGCTCATCATGGATGAGGCTACGAGTGCATTAGACCCGAAGACCGAGGATGAGGTGATGAAGCGCATCCGGCGTATGGGACCGACACAGATTATCGTGGCCCACCGACTGAGTACCATACGTGACTGCGACGAGATTATCGTCATGGACCAGGGTAAGATCCTACAGCGCGGGCGACATGAGGAGCTCATGGCACAGGAAGGATTCTATCGGCAACTGATGAAGAGCGAATAGCAATGGAAATCTATATTAATCAGATCAATAAGCGCAGGGCAGCTGAGCAAGCTGCAATGGCCGAGGTGAACGAGAAGACCCATCAGCGCCTGGGACTTCAGGGAGGCAGGCGTGTGGTGCCTCAAAACGACCAGAGTGCGATGCGACAGGTGCTTGAGGCACTCGGCATTACAGACTACCAGCTGGATCATGATGATGTGTTGTCGGCTGAGGAACAACTGACAGGCATCCTTCGTCCGCGTGGCATCATGATGCGCGATATTCATCTGACTGGAGAATGGTGGCGTGAGTGTGTCGGACCACTGTTGGGCTATACCAAGGACGGAAGACTTGTTACGCTGACCCCGACAAAGACAGGGCTGGGCTACCAATACCGCAGAGAGGACGGTACAGTCAGACAGGTGGGTAAACGCGAGATGGCTGAAGAGCTGGAACCGACAGCCATCACTTTCACCAAAGCCTTGCCGCTAAGAGCGCTGAAGATGAAGGACCTTGTCAGGTTCTCGTGGCGTGTGGTGTCAGGGCCTAATGCCGTGCTGCTCGTGGTGTGTGCCCTTGTAGTGGTGCTGCTTGGCATGTTTACCCCGATGGCCAACAAACTGATCTTCGACACGGTTATCCCTACCGGTGACGCCTCCGATCTGTTGCCTATTACCGGGCTCCTTATCGGTATTACCATAGGCTCTCTATTGCTTACGCTGACAAGAAATCTCTATATCATCCGTTTGCAGCATATCATAGAGCTGCACGTGCAGAATGCCGTTGTGGCCCGCACGTTCCTCTTGAGTCCCACTTTCTTCAGCCATCACTCCAGTGGTGAACTGACGGCAAAGATACAGAATATATCGACAGTGGCCTCACTCGTCAATGAGTCCATCGTCGGTGCGTTGCTCTCAGCCGTGCTCAGTGTCATCTATCTGGTGCAGGTCTATATTTATGGTGGCGCATTGCTCTGGCCTGCGCTCGGTATCATTGTCCTACAGGTGATTGTCATCTTGTTGAACTATCTTCGCATTGTCGGGGTTCAGAAGAAATATACTGAGGAAATGGCGCAGCTGAGCGGTCTGGAATACAATCTCTTTGCGGGTATCCATAAACTGAAACTTACTGGTAGTGAGAACCGTGCGTTTATCCGTTGGCTCGACCATTATAGCAAAGCAACCTATCTGCTCTATAATCCTGATTTCGCTCGTATGCTTTATCCAGCACTCACTGGTTTACTGGGGCTTGGCGGCACGATGCTTCTCTTCTGGAGCACCTTGTCGAACGGGGTTTCCATTTCCGACTATATTGCCTTCAGTTCTGCTTTTGGCATGATTACCGCCTCGATAGCTCAGCTGAATGGTGTGGTACCGAGTCTGGCACAGATTAAGCCGCTGTTGGAGAGCGTGAAGCCTATCTTGGAAGCCGTGCCTGAGATGGTAGAGAAAGCACCGCAGGTTAATGCACTCTTTGGAAGTATCGAACTGAGTGGTGTGTCGTTCCGCTATCGGGAAGATGGGCCAATGGTTATCGATGACCTGTCGCTGAAGATTCAGCCGGGCGAATATGTCGGCATTGTGGGTAAGTCGGGCTGCGGCAAATCAACGTTGATGCGCCTGATGCTTGGATTCGAACAACCGCTGACAGGTGGTATCTACTACGACAACTATGACTTGGCGAAGGTGGATAAGGCCTCGCTGCGAAGGAAGATTGGCTGTTGTCTGCAGAGCGGCAGCCTGTTTACGGGCGACCTGTTCCATAATATCACCATCACCGCCCCGTGGGCCACCCATGACGATGCGTGGGAGGCCTTGCGCATGGCTTGCCTTGAAGAAGATGTCAGGCGGATGCCGATGGGACTTCACACCATCGTCATAGAAGGTGGCGGTGGCTTCAGTGGCGGACAGAAGCAGCGCATCCTCATCGCCCGTGCCCTCATCTCGAAGCCTAACATCATCTTCTTCGACGAGGCGACCTCGGCACTCGACAATATCTCTCAGAAGGCCGTCAGCGACAACCTCGACCAACTGAAGTGTACCCGCGTGGTGATAGCCCACCGGCTATCGACCATCCGCCACTGCGACCGGATCATCGTGATTGACAAAGGCAAGATTGCCGAGGAGGGCACCTTCGAGGAGCTGATGGAGAACAAAGGACTATTCTACGAAATGGCACAGAGACAGCTGTGATGATAATGTAAAAATTAGATAATGCTATATATGAGGAAGGTGATCATAATCATAGCTGCTGTTGCAATGCTGACGGCTTGTGGCAGCGGACAGACGGGACAGGTGGATCCTGAAGCAGATACCACAGCAATCGTTCGGGAGGAAAAACCGGCGTTGCCGCTGCCAGATTCTGAGGTGAAACAGACCATGGGTAAGGTGGTGGCAGAGCGCTATGCCGACCTGGCATTTAAGACGGCACTACCCATCGAACAGGTGCTCGTCAGGAACGGTCAGAAGGTCCGTCGGGGACAGGTGTTGGCTACGCTCGACCAGTTCAAGCTCCGTAATGACATTACCCAGAAGGAGCGGGCCGTAGAACAGGCGCAGCTCCGGATCGAACAGGCCCACCTGCAGATGCAGGATGTGATTATCGCCCATGGCTACGATCCCGAAAAGGCCGCTCAGATTCCATCGAACGTGACTCGTAACTCTGACTTGAAGTCGGGTTATACCCTGTCGAAGAGTCAGCTGGCCACCGCCAAGACCCAGTTAGAGGCTGCCCGGCATGACCTGCAGAGTGGGGTGCTGACAGCTCCTTTCGACGGGGTGGTGGCAAACCTGTCGGTACAGGCCCACCAGCTAGCTGAGGCAGGGAAGACCGTCTGCCGTGTGATTGCCACGGGCGACATGATGGTGGAGTTTCGTGTGATGGAGGCCGACCTCCAGAAATATAAGGTCGGCACAGGTGTTCACATCATTCCCGTGGCCGACAAGTCGCAACAGTATGAGGCCACCGTCAGTGAGATCAATCCTATCGTTGATCAGCAGGGTGCCGTCACCCTCCGTGCCCGTCTGTCCAAGACCGCCGAACTCTTTGATGGCATGAACGTAGAAGTCATCTTAACGTCTGAAAAATGAAGTTTATGAAAAAGAGTCTGCTGATATTTCTTGTATGTCACCTCTCGCTGCTCACTGCTTCTGCCCAGCAGAAGGTGGTGCTCGATCTCGACCGGACGGTGAGGCTTGCCACCGACAGTTCACTCTCGGTACAGAAATATCAGAATGTGTTTTATGCCTCGCAGCATCGCTATCTCTCGTGGATGGCCTCTCGCAAGCCGCAACTCTTACTCGAATCGACCCCTGTGAAGTATGAGCGCTACATGACCCAGCGCTATCTCTCTGAAGAGAATATTGATGAGTATCGTCAACAGCGTGTGTTCTCCTCGCAGGCCGGCATCAATGCCACCCAGATGATGGAACCTTGGGGCGGACAGTTCTATGGCACCACGCAACTGGGGTTCCTGCGTACGTTTGGTGACCAGAACCAGGAACAGTTCTTGACCATCCCCATCGCCGTCGGCTATAAGCAGGATATGCTGTTCTATAACCCCTTGAAGTGGGCCCGGCGGATAGAACCACTGAAAATGGCACGCGCAGAGAAGGAACTGCTGTATGGCATCGAGAGCACCAGTGAGAAGGCCGTAGAGAAGTTCTTTGCCCTCGCCTTGGCACAAGATATGATGAAGATGGCGATGGAGTCGCTCGCATCATGCGACACCATCTATGCCATCGCCCAGCGCCGCTATAAGATCTCAAGCATCTCCAAGGCTGAGCTGAGCATCCTGGAACTCGAAAAGACCAACGCCACCACGGCACTCGCCAATGCCCGCATCTCCCGCAAACGGGCCGTACAGGATCTGGCGACTTATCTTGGGATGGATCGGGATACGGAGATAGAGCTCGTCATCCCCTCTGTGGTGAGCACGCTGCACATCGAGACTGACGAAGCCCTCGCCTTTGCCCGTGAGAATAATCCTAAGTATCTGGAAACCCGTCAGGCGACCATCGAGGCCCGTCGGGAGGCAGAGCGTACGAAGGTGGAGAAGAACCTCAGCGTGTGAAACTCACAATCCCCATCATGGACTGGGGCAAACGTAAAAACAGCTACCTCGCCGCCCGTAGCACGGTGGATGCGGCGGAGCGTACAGAACAGGAAGTGGCCCGTGATACAGAACTTGATGTGACGATGACTGTCTATGAGTTCAACGAACGCCAGGCTATCGTCGAGACGGCCAGCAAGGCACTTACTATCGCTGAGGATGCCTACGCCCAGGCGCTACAGCGGTTCATCAGGGCTCAGGCTGATGCTTATAGTCTGACGGTGGCACAGAGTCACTGGCAGACGGCACGTCAGAACCAGATCAACTCGCTGAAGAACTACTGGCTCGCCTATTACCACCTGCGCCGCCTGACTCTTTACGATTATCAGCGTTATAAAACCTCCGCCGTTTACCTGCTCCAACTCTTCCTTAGTTAACTCCTGATCCTTCTGGATATTCTTTTCATTCTGCTTCATAATCGTATAAATTTTTAATTGTTAAACTTACTGGTGCAAAGATACGACAAATTTCGGCAGATTCCAAATATTGAGGCGAAATATTCTCAGAGTTGTTGCGACAGAGTGGGAATGAAACGACAAAAGCGGGTCAAGACGGCAGAATCGTGTCGCAAAGTTCTCCCGTTAGTACCCAGACTTTATCAAAGAGCGAGTCCTCGCCCTCTATGATGCTATTGTAGGAGTTGTTGCGACAGGCTTGGTGTTTTGCGACAGATTTTGAAGGTATTGGCCTGATTTGTCGCCTCTGGGGGCGATTGTCGCAACAAGTGAGAGAAAAAATCGGGAAA
>CACZTJ010000118.1:8847-11566 GCA_902784065.1 uncultured Prevotellaceae bacterium
GAGTCTGTAAACGGCGGCGGCGGTGGTGGTGGCAACCGTAAAAGAAAAAAGAAAGAAAGCTAATCAACGCACAGAACTTCATTTAGATCACGGGGACAGATCCTGAGTCATAGCAGTCATCATACCCAAGTACCTGTCCCAGTGACTAAACAAACTGCCAAAGGAATACGGAGAAAGTTTTAGTACGACGTTTGCGCACTCGCAGTACGTAACGAACGTACTGGCAGTACGTCCAGTACGTACTATAATCGCCTCCGTAGGCAAAAAGCCATTTCTTAAGCCCTGAAATCTACAAAAGATAAATCTTTTTCTCTTTTTCTTTCATTATTCGAAGTTTTTTCATATATTTGCACCGTGTTTCATAAGAGACACAAGACATATTGAAATAACGAAGCGTTATGCTCGACTTGCGAATGGAAATGTGAGAAACTTCTTTTAGATGCAAGGATAGTAATAACGGTTCGCGCGTATAACGTGGACTGGTTACTGCATCTCCATCTAAGGGCAATTCTCACAACCTCCATTCGAAGACGTGGTAAATCAGCTCCACGCTTCATAAAATTTAAAAGCCTTTGTGGTAGTTGGAGGGCATGTGAATAACTATGGGACTATTTGACTTTTTCAAGAAGAAGATAAAAGATGCAGACATGTGTCTCTTACGAGACTTGTTGGTTGTGGCATTTACTAACGACGGCCCAACACTTCAGCCGAAGACTCGTAGCATAATTGCCGATATGGTATCTTATATGGATCCTAATAAGTATTTAAAAGCCTTATCTCTTAATCCTGACACTATTGCAGATGTATTTCCTTCAGATTATAAAGAAAAGAAAAAATATCTGTTCAAGTTATTTTATGTTTGGAAATATAGTGGTAATTATAGCAAAAGAGATTCTCTAAAATACATCCAAAAAGTAAGTAAAAAGATGAAAATTAGCGATAAGGATTATAATTATACATATGACTTTATAAGAAATAATGATCTATCAAAAGGCTTTTGATCAAACCGAATAAAAAGTGCTTGATAAATAATAAAATCTATTTATATTCTTTTGGTGTTGCAGGCTAAACTCGATGAGTTGAAGTATATCATAATAGAAAGGGAGAGAATTTATAATAATTATCATTTTAGGTGGCAATAACATTTAACACAAACTTTTGAGTATTATGAATGCAATTATAGTTATTTTACTTATTCTAGGCGGAATATTGGTGTTTTTCATTCCTACAATAATGGAAAGTTTAACAGGTACCCAAATGAAACATGTAGGAGGAAGAACCTATGCTTTTATTAAAGACAAAAAGTTTGTCAACACAGAAGAAGGATTATCTCTTCAAAGTATTGTATCTGTGTTGGAAAAAGACGGAATAGGGCCATATAGCGACTCGGGATTGTTTCGAATTCGACTACATATGAATCAAACTGTTCCTGATTATCATAAAACTATGGATTATACAGATGAAAATATCAAGATTATGTTGAAATGGATTGGTATTGAAGAGAATAAACACACAAAAAGAGATAAAATGTTAGATACCAATTTTTACGAGTCAGCGCACAAATGGCTCCAAGACCAGACTAAATGCTGAGCAAAATAATGTATTCCCACAATATTAGGCTCATATTGAAATGAAAATGCACAGAAGTTGATTGTACTTGATATTAATGGATTATTATATTAACCATAACAATTTTATTAAAAGTGTTGCACGATTTATAATAATGGTGTATCTTTGCAAATTCAAGTCGTGGGGACTTCAAGTCGTGGGGACAGGTACCTGAGTCATAGCAGTCATCATACCCAAGTACCTGTCCCAGTGACTAACGAGAAAGCTAATCAACGCACAGAACTTCATTTAGATCACGGGGACAGGTCATTGATCTGATCCAGGACCCCCGGGGGCCAGCCCCCGAAATGAAATACGCTGAAGAGGCATCCGATTAAGGGTGCCTCTCTCTCTTTAGAAGCCCATGCAGGACGTGGCTCCCAGTGCCGTCAGCACCGCTGAGGCAATCGATACGATGATCTGAGCTATGAACTTAATACTCTCTTTCTTCGTCATAATCCAAATGTTTTAAGTTAGACATGTTATCCTGTCACCTCGACTTCTCCCTTTTCTGTCATCTCGACTAAGCGCAGCGCATGGAGAGATCTCATGAGACCTCTCGACTGCGCTCGAGGTGACAAGGAAGGGATGTCGAGATGACATCCTTAGACTTTAATCGTCATCGATGGGACTGTCGTCGTTACCGCCACCGCCTCCGGTGTTACCGCCCTGGTTGCTGCCGCCACCAGTGTTACCACCTTCGGTGCCTGAGCCATTCTGGTTCTCACCACCCTGATTCTCAGCCTCAGGATCCTCCACATCCCCGCTGTCACCAGAAGTCACGCGCTTCAGCACATTTCCGTCCTCATCGAGACAGGTAATCTGGATAGAGGTGTTCTGCAGCTCGTCCTTCACATCCACATTCGGGGTGAAGATGATACGGCGCACGCTGATCAGGTTTGCCTTCACGTCCTCCAGCTTCTCCACTGCCTTCGAGCGAACGCCGAAGCGCATCGTGCCAAGTCCGGGGAGTGGGATAGAGTGACCTTCCGTCGCCCAGGTGCGGATCACCTCGCCAGCAGCATCCCAAGCCGCCTTGATCACACCAGCAGAGATACCTGAGTGGGTAGCTGCCTCCTGAAACACCTTCTTCTCGGCGATGGGCACGTAG
>CACZTJ010000119.1 GCA_902784065.1 uncultured Prevotellaceae bacterium
TTGCAAGCAATTGTGAAGCGGTTTGCCGTAAGTAAAATTTGAGATTGAGAATTTGAAGAATAAAATAAGGCTCCGCTTCACGAAAAGGTGAAAGCGGAGTTTTTTTTAAGAAGACAGAAGAAGATAAAAGTAGATAAGATATGAAGAGAATTGCCATTCAAGGACTGATCGGGTCGTTCCACGATATTGCGGCACACCTGTATTTCGCAGGAGAACAGATACAGCTCATTTGCTGTTCAACCTTCGAACAGGTCTTTGACAATATCAAGCAAGATCCCACAGCCATCGGCATGCTTGCCATCGAGAATACGATTGCAGGTAGTCTGTTGCACAACTATGAGCTGTTGCGCGACAGTGGCACCACAGTAGTAGGGGAGCACAAACTCCACATCTCGCATTGTATCTGCTGTCTGCCGGAGGACAATTGGGACACGATTACAGAAGTACACTCTCATCCGGTGGCCCTGATGCAGTGCCGTCAGTTCTTGGCTCAGCACCCTCAGCTGAAAAATGTGGAAGCTGAGGATACCGCTGGTTCTGCGAAGATGATTGCCGAGGGCCAGAAGAAAGGTTGGGCAGCTATCTGTCATGCAGAGGCTGCTAAGCTCTATGGCCTGAAGGTGCTTGAGGATCATATTGAGGACAACAAGCACAATTTCACCCGTTTCCTGGTGGTGTCGAATCCCAATAAGGCTGATATGTTGCGCCCTCTGACAGAGGCGAACAAGTCGAGCATCGTCTTTTCGCTGCCTCATGAGGAGGGTTCACTCTCTCATGTGCTGGCAATCCTCTCGTTCTACAAGATCAACCTCACAAAGATCCAGTCGCTGCCGATTATCGGGCATGAGTGGGAGTATCTGTTTTATGTCGATGTGATGTATGACGATCTCACCCGTTACCGTCAGTCGATCGATGCAATTATCCCTTTAACCAAAGATTTAAAGATTCTAGGAGAATATAAAGATGGCAAACAAACCAATTGAACCAGCAGAGCGCCTGTCGCTCGTGAGTGAATATTACTTCAGTAGGAAACTGAAGGAAGTGGCAGAAATGAATGCCAAGGGCATGGATATTATCAGCCTTGCTATTGGCAGTCCTGATATGCCCCCATCGAAGCAGACCATTGATAAGATCTGCGAAGTGGCAAATCTTCCCAATGCGCATGGCTATCAGATGACGGCAGGAATACCTGAGATGCGTGAGGCTATGGCCGACTTCTATAAGCGTTGGTACAATGTGGATCTCGACCCCAAGACAGAGATCCTGCCACTCATCGGATCAAAGGAGGGTATCCTGCATGTCACACTCGCCTTCGTGAATCCTGGCGATGAGGTGCTCGTGCCTAATCCCGGTTATCCTACCTATACTTCGCTATCGAAGATTCTGGGTGCGAAGATTGTGAACTACAATCTGCGTGAGGATAATGGTTGGCAACCTGATTTCGATGAACTCGAAAAGATGGATCTCTCTCGTGTAAAACTGATGTGGACCAACTATCCCAATATGCCGACAGGTGGGAATGCCCGCATGGAAACCTACGAGCGACTTGTGAAGTTTGCCAAAGATCATGGCATTGTAGTGGTGAATGACAACCCCTACAGCTTTATCCTGAACGAGAAGCCCATTTCGCTGTTACAGGTACCTGGAGCGAAAGACTGCTGTATCGAATTCAATTCGATGTCGAAGAGTCACAATATGCCTGGCTGGCGTGTAGGTATGTGTTTGGCGAATGCCACGTTTATCTCTTGGATCATGAAGATTAAATCGAATGTTGACTCAGGTACTTTCCGTGGTATCCAACTGGCTGCAGCTGAGGCGCTTCGCAACTCTGCCGAGTGGCATCATGAAGCCAATATCGAGACCTATAGCCGTCGTCGTCAGTGGGCAGAGCAGATTATGGATGTATTGGGATGTACCTATGATCCGAAACAGGTGGGTATGTTCCTTTGGGGTAAGATCCCTGAGAAGTATGCCGATGTGGAGGATCTGACAGAGAAAGTGCTCCATGAGGCCCGCGTTTTCATTACCCCAGGATTTATCTTCGGCTCAAATGGCAAGCGTTATATCCGTATTTCGCTCTGTGCCAAAGAAGATAAAATCAAAGAAGCTTTAGACAGAATAACAAAATTAAAGACAGAGTAACATAATTATGGAACTGGAATTAGCACCATTGAATTTACCGAGTGACAATGAACGTCCCTTCGTGATTGCAGGCCCTTGCTCTGCAGAGACTGAGGAACAAGGCATGGTGAGCCAGCGCTTGTCTGGCTGAAGCAGGTGAAGGAAGAGACCAAGATGCTTGTATCTACTGAGGTGGCAACACCTGAGCATGTCGAGCTGGCTCTGAAGTATGGTATTGATATCCTCTGGATAGGTGCCCGTACCTCTGCCAACCCCTTTGCCATGCAGGCAATTGCCGATGCCCTGAAAGGTGTCGATGTGCCTGTATTCGTTAAGAACCCCGTGAATCCAGACATCGAGCTTTGGATTGGTGCTCTGGAACGTCTGAACCAGGCTGGCGTGAAGCGTCTGGGAGCCATCCATCGTGGTTTCTCAAGCTACGAGCAGAAGATCTATCGTAATGCCCCCATGTGGCAGATTCCCATCGAGCTGCGTCGTCGTATCCCTGCACTGCCTCTGATCAGTGATCCCTCACATATCGGAGGTCGTCGTGAACTGATTGCACCGCTCTGTCAGCAGGCAATGGACCTGGGCTTCGACGGACTGATCATCGAGAGTCATTGCGATCCTGATAAGGCCTGGAGCGATGCCAAACAGCAGGTGACACCCGATGTGCTCGACTATATCCTGAGTCTTTTGGTGATTCGTGATGAGCACACGATGACGGAAGGTATCACCCAGCTCCGTAAGCAGATCGACGAACTCGATAACCAGCTGATGGACCTGCTCGCCAAACGTATGAAGGTGTGCCGTGAGATTGGTCAGTATAAGAAAGAGCACAACATGACGGTGCTGCAGGCTAACCGTTACAATGAGATTTTGAACAAGCGTGGTGCCCAGGGTGCTCTCTGTGGTATGGATCCGGAGTTTGTGGCCCACGTCTTCGAGAATATCCACGAAGAGAGTGTTCGTCAACAAATAGAGATTATCAATAAATGAAAATTTTAGTAATGGGTGCAGGCAAGATGGGATCATTCTTCATCGACCTGCTGAGTTTCGACCACGAAGTGGCAGTCTTTGAGCGCGATCCCAAACGGATGCGCTTCACCTACAATTGTCAGCGCTTTACCTCTTATGAGGAGATCCGTGAGTTCAAGCCAGAACTGCTGATCAATGCCGTGACACTGAAATACACCATCCCTGTATTTAAAGAGGTCATTCCCTATCTGCCCAAGGAGTGTATCATCAGTGATATCGCTTCTGTCAAGACTGATCTGAAGGACTTTTATGAGTCAACGGGGATGCGCTATGTCTCTACTCATCCGATGTTTGGTCCTACGTTCGCCAACCTGCAGCAGCTCTCTGAGGAGAATGCCATCATCATCAGCGAGGGCGACTACATGGGACGTATCTTCTTCAAAGACCTCTATCAGAAATTGGGACTGAATATCTACGAATATACATTCGAGGAGCATGATAAGACGGTGGCTTACTCGCTGTCAATCCCCTTTGTGTCAACATTCGTGTTTGCGGCTGTCATGAAGCATCAGGATGCACCAGGTACCACCTTCAAGCGTCACATGCGTATTGCCAAGGGTGTACTTAATGAGGATGATTATTTGCTTCAGGAAATCCTCTTCAATCCCTATACCCACGATCAGGTGGCTCAGATCCGTACGGAGCTGAAGGAGCTGTTGGAGATCATCGACAATAAGGATGCTGAGGGCATGAAGGGTTATCTCACAAAGATTCGAAACAACGTTTTCGCTTAGCCAAATGAGCAGAGTGAAGCTTGCTTCGTCTCTGCCATGGCGAGAAAATGTCGAACGTAGTTCAACGTAAAAAGGGATATTGAGATCAAACGGTAAACTTATCTACCATCTGGTAGCCTTTATAGTAGTAGCAATCTGGGGCTCGACGTTTGTCTGCACCAAGTTGCTGCTACTTAGTGGTTTATCCCCTGCACAGATCTTCACGTTGCGTTTCATCATTGCCTATCTCCTGCTGCTGGGCTATTCGCTTACGAGGAACCATCGCTGGTTTTCCAAGGTGTGGCAGGATGAAGTGCTGATGTTCGCCTTGGGCTTGACGGGAGGTACGATCTATTTCCTCACGGAGAACACAGCGATGAACTATACCACCACCACGAACACGTCGCTTATTGTCAGTCTCTCGCCTTTAGTAGCAGCCCTGCTTATCTCATTGTTTTACAAGTCGATGCGCCTGAATCGTGTCCAGACCATTGGTATGTTGATGGCTGCCATAGGTGTGGTTGCTGTCGTGCTCAATGGCCATTTCGTGCTCCATTTGTCACCGCTTGGCGACTCACTGGCTTTCTCCGCAGCCCTCTGTTGGGGATTCTATTCGTTGATGATGATTCCTGCCAATATGAGGTACGACACTGTCTTTGTCACACGAAAGGTCTTCTTCTACGGCCTGCTTGCGATGATTCCCTATTACCTCCTGAAGCCCGACGAGGCGATTATCTTCACCCCTTCAGTGGTTCAGTTCTTCAATTTTACCATTCTCCTCAATCTGCTGTTCTTGGGCTGTGTCGCATCGATGGCTTGTTTCCTGGCCTGGAACTGGGTGTTGAAGAAGTTAGGACCCGTTATTGCCACTAACTACGTCTATTTCAATCCCGTTACCACCATTCTCTTTGCCTGGGTTGTTCTTTCAGAACAGATCACCATTTATTTCATCCTTGGCACCATTCTCATCCTCACCGGCATGTACCTCACCGACAAGAAATCATAACATAACAGAGGGACGGTTCTTTTGTTACACTTTTGTTACACTTTTGTTACATCGCTTTGTTGCGCGCGTGTAACAAAAGAACCGTCCCTCTGTTAGACCCCGCCCGACTAATTAGCAGAAACGAGTCCTTTCTCCGTCAGGATAGCCAGCACATTCGAAGCCGACTGGCGGTCTTTCTTGTTGCTTACAGCATTGTAGCGCGCAAGCAGATGGGCATCGTTTGCCAACAATTTATCCATAAAATCATCGTCGATACGAGTCACATCATAGCGGCCTTTTTCATTGGCATCCGTATCAATCAGATAGCAACGATAGCTATTCAACTGGTTTCTGCTCAACCAGAGGGCTGTAGAGGCTGACTCTAAGGCGATACTGGTACCAAGAGGTGTAAACACACTTGCCACATCGGCACCCAATCCCATCAGGAATGCTCCATCGTTGATATGATAGACTGCGATGAGCAGCTTATTGCCTGCATAACGATAGCCTTGTACATATTTCTGGGTATCAAGGATGATATCGTTATAGCGTAAGTTACGACAGTTCACATACAACTGTTTGCCAAAAGTGATGGCGAATACTTCTTTTTTCAGGATACGATCAGCTTCCTTATCACCAGATTTCACCTTGTAATCTGTCTCGTCCATCTTTATCTGAGGCATCATCTCTGAACGTCCATCAACGAGCGACTCGATCGTGTTCCAGTGATTGGCTTTAAAGTCTGAATAAGTCATGCAATACTTTGCAGATTGTGCCTTCATCATCGTTGGCAGACAGCCAACCATCATCATCATTATTACTAACTTTTTCATGTTATTACCCTTTCCTTTTTTTAATTGAACAATCTTTTTTTGTCATTAACTGTTTGACGAGTGCAAAGGTAAGGCGAAATATCCATCAAGCTCTCATTTTGAGTAAAAAAACGCCAGACTTATGACGACACATCGGCTCTAAAACGACAAAATCGCCCAAAGCCCCTCATTTCATGTCGCGCAAGGTAACAGAGGGACGGTTCTTTTGTTACACTGCTCTGTTGCGCGCGTGTAACAAAAGAACCGTCCCTCTGTTAGACTGTTAGATTAGACTCTGCTGACAAAAGAAAAGCTAATGCCTGTAAGCCTCTCAATCTGTCGGATGCTAGCACCTGATTCGCGCGCAAACCTAATAACGTCTTTTTGCTTCTCCCGGCTCAACAACAGGACATCTTGTACTTGCCTTAATCCAAACTCTGTCACCAGAAGCTGACAGACCTCCTCGTCAGTCATTCGCCTTCGTTTGCAGTCAATGTCGAGGATACTCGCTGTATTTGGCAGAGGTTCGAACACCAATGCCCTCAATTCTTCCAGCGGCATGCGATCGGTGATGGGCTTGGTGGCGCAAATGAGATTAATGCCCTCGAATTCATGCCAGCTACTCCATTGATAACTAGCGACTGATTCAGACAAACCGGCTTTCTGTGGGTTCTGATGGATGTATCGAAGAAGTGTGAAGAAATAGGCATCGTTGTTGACAGGTTCGCTACGGAATCTGTCCTGAAAGACAGGTCCCAGATGTTGGTACTTTTTATTGTAGTGCCACGCATAGGCCACTCCGAGACTCTTCATCACCACGGCAAGTCCCTCTGATTTTTCCCGTAAGAGAAGATGCACAT
>CACZTJ010000120.1 GCA_902784065.1 uncultured Prevotellaceae bacterium
TGTCACCTGTATCCAGCAATTAGGCTGCCACTCTGTGAGTTGGGTCAGTCCGCCTTGGGTGTTCCAGAAAGTCTTCATTGTGCTAATCCTTTTTTCGTTTGTGAAATGGTTTTAGCGGCAAAGGGATTAGCAGCCTTGCTCGCCATCCCCCGCCTTACGAATTGTAATTGTCCGCCGGGTAATCGTCCATAATTTTGTTAATAATTTGAGTTATCGGCTGCAAAGATACGAATAAGCGAGTAAAAAACCAAATTTTTTTTGAGTTTTTTCGAGCATGAGTATCTTCGAACGAAGTTCAAAGTTAAACAAAAAATGCAGATTCGCCAAGCAAATCCGCATTTTTTGTTTGTGAATAATTATTTCTCGGGAATATCTTCGAGCGTTTTCTTGAGCAGTTCCCAGAACGGCGCTACTGTCTCGATGAGGGCACGCTCGGTGGTGGTGTGAGGCGATTTCATCGTGGGGCCGAATGACACCACATCGAGGTGGGGATACTTGCCCAGGATGATGGAGCACTCCAGACCTGCATGATCTACCTGGATGATGCCGTCGGCATTGAAGAGCGCCTTATACTCCTTCAGCAACAGGTGGAGGATTTCTGAATCAGGATTGGGATCCCAGCCGCCGTAAGAGCCAGCGGTCTCTACCTTCATGCCTGCCATGTTGAAACAGCTCTCAAGGGTCTTTACGATATAGTCCTTCATGTCCTCACGGCTGCTGCGGGCCAGGATCTTCAGCATAGACTTGCCTTCGCCAATCTCGATGATGGCAAGGTTGCTGGAGGTCTCTACCACACTGGGGTAGCAGGGGATATAGCGAACCACGCCGTCGTGACAGCCATAGATGGCGTTGATGAGATTGTCCTGAATCTCTACGGGCACCTCCATCTTGGGTGTCTCTACATCCTCGCAGAGCACCTCGATACCGCTCTCGATACCTTTATACTCGTCGGTGAAGTCGTCGAGCCAGTCTTGGGCGAGTTCCTTCATGGCGGCTACGTTCTCCTTCGGCAAGGTGAGGATGGTCTCTGCCTTGAAGGGGATGGCATTACGCATGTTGCCACCTTCCCAGGATGCCAGACGGGCATCGCATTCCTCGATGGCCTCGCGCACCAGGCGCACCAGCAGTTTGTTGGCATTAGCACGACCCTCGTGGATCTCCAGACCAGAGTGACCACCACGCAAACCCTTAACAGTCACTTTTACAGCAGCATCGTCGGCATCGGTCTCCACCTCTTTATAATCGAGGGTGGCGGTAATGTTGATACCTCCAGCAGAGCCGATCACGAACTTACCCCAGTGCTCAGAGTCGAGGTTTAAGAGGATGTCGCCATTGAGCTCGCCTTCGGGCAGATCGTTGGCACCATACATACCTGTCTCCTCATCAGCAGTGATTAGTGCCTCAATGGGGCCGTGTTTCAGGGTCTTATCTTCCATGATGGCCATGATGGCAGCAACGCCCAGACCATTGTCGGCACCTAAGGTTGTGCTTTTTGCCTTCACCCACTCACCATCGATCCAAGGCTGGATGGGATCGGTCTCGAAGTTATGGGTTGACTCTGGTGTCTTCTGGGGCACCATATCCATGTGAGCCTGCAGGATGACGCCTTTCTTCTTTTCCATACCGGCAGAGGCGGGCTTACGCATCACGATGTTATTAGCGGGGTCCTTGAAAGCCTCTACACCTGCCTGCTTAGCGAAGTCGAGCAGGAAATTCTGTACTTTCTCCAGATGTCCTGACGGACGGGGAACTTGTGTCAGTGCATAGAAATTCTTCCAGATACACGTGGGGTTCAAACTTTGAATTTCGTTCATAGATGTTTTATATTTAAATGAATAAAAATCTGTTAGTTTGTTCTTGGACTAGCCAAGCGGCAAAGCCGAGTCCTCTGTCTTTAAAACGATATTCTGTCTTCTAGTAAACGACAGGGCTGCCCAGGCATAGATGCCGAGGGCGATGACGAGCATGGTTTGAACGGTGTGGACGATGAGCACGAACCAGAGGGCCTGTTCATCAGCGACACCATAGAGAATCAGCATCGTCTTAATGGCGAAGTGCCAAGGGCCTGCACCATTGGGTGTCGGCACGATGACAGCAAAGTTGGCGACGACAAACGACACGAGGGCACAACCGATGCCCAGATGGGAGGTGAAGTCGAAGCAGAAGAACGTGAGGTAGTAATGCAGGAAGTAGCACACCCAGATGCCCACTGAGAAGAACAGGTAGAGGGGCAGATCCTTTACGCCCCTCAGGGAGAGCACACCCTCCCAGATGCTTCCCAAGGTCATCTTCACCTTATTATATATAGAGAAGTTCTTCAGCAACAGATGGAGCAGGATAAGAACGGCAACGGCACAGATGGCTGTGACGAGATAACCCGTGAAGGAAAAACGGTCTAGGATATGGTCGAGCGAGGTGCCTGTCTTCTGGAAGAAGGTGCCGAAGGTGCTCATGGCCAACAACAGGATCAGACAGGAATAGCTCATGACGATCAGGGTATCGACAGCGCGCTCTGTCACTACGGTGCCTAGGGCTTTTGAGAATGAGATGCCCTCGTAGCGCTTCAGCACACCACAGCGGGTGAACTCACCGATGCGTGGTATCACCAGACTGACAGCATAACTGATGAATATGGAGTAGATGCAGACGGAAGATCTGACTTCACTCTTCGTAACGGGTTCCAACGTCTGTTTCCATCGCCAGGCTCGAAACATCTGTGCCAGAATGCCGAAAGGGAAGGAGAGGAGCATCCAGGTCCAGTTCATCTCATCAGTCATCACATGGAAGAACCGTCCGAAATCCTCGCCTCTGTACATCCAGTACAGAATAGCCCCGCCCAAGAGAACGGGGAAGATGATTTTTGCGGCATTGATGAAAACAGTTTTCATTTCCATGGGTGCAAAGATAGTGCAAATCGAGCGAAATACCAAATTTATTTGGATATTTCCGAGATGCCGCCTATCTTCGAGCGCAGCTCAAAGATACGATCATATCCTTGACATACGTCAACAAAACTTTTGTTTTTTACCTTTTTTTGTTCAAAAATGTTGCTTGTGTGCGCAAACAGCCGTATCTTTGCACTGTCAAATAACAGACAGGATAACGAATTAAAGATTAGAGAAAGGAAATCGATTATGACAGCATTATTTATCATTTCACTGGTCGTTGCAGTATGTGTTGCTGAATCTTTAAAGGTGAACAACGACATGAACTTGGGTGTGAAATAACGAAAGTTAGGTTAAAGAAAGTATAGACGAAGCGGGCTGGATGAGAATCTGGTTCGTTTTTTTATGCTGCTTTATTTGGTTTTCTTCTCACTTATTCGTACCTTTGCAACCATGAAGCAAGTAAGACCCAAGAAGAACCTCGGCCAGCACTTCCTGACCGACCTGAATATTGCCAAAGCGATAGCCGACACCGTTGATGCCTGTCCTGATATCCCCGTTCTTGAGGTGGGACCTGGTATGGGTGTGATGACGCAGTTTCTCGTTGAGAAGCCCCGTCCGTTCAAAGTGGTGGAGATCGATCGCGAGTCTGTGGCCTATCTTCAGGAGCATTTTCCGCGCCTCTCTAATAATATAATAGGTGGCGACTTCCTGAGGATGGATCTGAATGAGGTGTTCGACGGTCAGCAGTTTGTATTGACAGGCAACTATCCCTATGATATCTCCTCTCAGATCTTCTTCAAGATGCTCGACAATAAGGATCTGATTCCTTGTTGTACTGGTATGATCCAGCATGAGGTAGCCGTTCGCATGGCATCGCAGCCAGGCAACAAGCAATATGGCATCTTGTCTGTGCTGATTCAGGCTTGGTATCATGTGGAGTATCTCTTCACCGTTGAGCCAGGTGTCTTTAATCCGCCACCAAAGGTGCAGAGTGCCGTGATCCGAATGACGCGTAACGAGGTGACTGACCTAGGATGTGATGAACAACTCTTCCGTAGGGTGGTGAAGACCGTATTCAATCAACGTAGGAAAATGCTGCGTGTATCCTTACGACAGATTTTCAATGGCGAGCATCCCGCATCGGCATCTTTCTTCGAAAATGAGATGATGACGCGCCGACCTGAACAGCTTTCTATCCCTGAATTTGTGACACTTACTAATCTCGTTGAAAAAGAATTAGGGGTATTTTGACACTGTTATCGGGCACAATTTGATGTGTTCGCACACAATCTGCTTGATTTACATCAAAAGAAATGCTTTTTTTCTACAAAAAAGGTTATAATCCTTTGCGGGTTATAAAAATCGTCGTACCTTTGCAGTGTCAAAAGACAAAAGATACTTCAATAGAATCACTAACACAGAGGTATTAGTTAAGGTAAAGATTGAATTTAGGTTTTAGTTAGAGTTAATAGTTAGATTAGTTTTAGGTTTATTATTTTGATTGGCAATAGGTTTTTCTAAGGTGTTAGAAAAGATTTGCAAGTAGGGATAACAGACGCAGTGGTGACACTCCGTT
>CACZTJ010000121.1 GCA_902784065.1 uncultured Prevotellaceae bacterium
GAAGGAACGGGGAATAACTATCTTGGCTTCAACGCCTTATCTTGATGAAGTTCGTTGCTGTGAGCGTGTCGCTTTTCTGGACCAAGGGAAGGTGCGCGGCATTGGCACTCCCGATGATATCCTCACTCAGTTTGCCAGTATTTTCAATCCGCCAGGCATTGAGCATGAGAAAGACACAGAAGTAAAAGACGATCATGTCATCGAGGTGGAACATTTGGTAAAGGCCTTTGGCTCGTTCCATGCCGTTGACGATATCTCATTCAGCGTTAAGAAAGGCGAGATATTTGGATTCCTGGGTGCCAATGGTGCGGGCAAGACGACGGCAATGCACATGCTGACTGGTCTGAACCAGCCCACCAGTGGAACGGGTAGGGTTGTGGGCTACGACATCCGCACGGAATATGAACAAATCAAAAAGCACATTGGCTATATGTCGCAGCGGTTTTCGCTTTATGAAGACCTCACCGTAGCTGAGAATATCCGTCTCTTTGCTGGTATCTATGGCATGAACCCCGACGAGGTGGAGCGCAAAATGGACGAGGTGCTGCGGCAGTTGCAGTTTGAGGACCATCGTGACGACTTAGTGGGTTCTTTACCATTAGGATGGAAGCAGAAGCTGGCCTTCTCCGTCTCGATATTCCACGACCCGGGTGTGGTGTTCCTCGACGAGCCCACGGGTGGTGTCGATCCCGCTACGCGTCGTCAGTTTTGGGAGCTCATTTACGATGCAGCCCATCGTGGCATTACCGTTTTTGTAACCACACACTATATGGACGAAGCAGAGTATTGTGACCGCATCTCTATCATGGTTGACGGCAAAATCAGCGCCCTTGGCACACCCGACGAGTTGAAACAGCGTTTCCACCAACCCGATATGGACCACGTGTTTACCTATCTGGCCCGCCAGGCCACCCGTTCAAGCGATTAAGCGTATGAAACAGTTTATAGCATTTGTAATCAAGGAAGCCAAGCATATTCTACGTGACAAGCGTACGATGCTGATACTCTTCGGAATGCCTGTGGTGATGATGCTACTCTTCGGATTTGCCATCACCACCGACTGGCGCAATCGGAATATTTTATCATCACACAGACGGTAAACACCCCACAGGAGGCCGAGCGGCTCATCCGAAGTCAGAAGGCGGATATGGCTCTGGTGTTCACACAGAACCGTGGCATGCAATTCATGCTTGATGGCAGTGACCCCAATATGGCGCAGCAATGGACCAACTATGCCCAGCAAATCATTTTCAATTCTCAACCTTCATTTCTCAACTCTAAGCTATTATACAATCCCCAGATGAAGTCGGCCTATAACTTTGTGCCTGCTATCATGGGTATGCTATTGATGCTCATCTGTGCTATGATGACCTCGATATCAATTGTCCGCGAGAAAGAGAAAGGTACGATGGAGGTGCTGTTGGTATCACCCGTGCGCCCCCTAATGGTGATCATCGCTAAAGCGGTGCCCTATCTGGTGCTGGCCTTCGGCATCCTCATCACCATCTTGCTAATGGCGCGTTTCGTGCTGGGAGTGCCCTTAGCTGGTTCACTTTTCTGGATATTAGTCGTGAGTACCTTATATATATTATTGGCACTCTCGCTGGGACTGCTCATTTCCAACGTGGCGCAAACGCAACTCGTAGCCCTGCTGATGTCGGCTATGGTACTGCTGATGCCAGTAGTGATGCTGTCGGGCATGTTGTTTCCTGTAGAGTCGATGCCGCAAGTGCTGCAGTGGTTGGCTGCAGTGGTGCCGCCACGCTACTATATCGAGGCTATGCGCAAGTTGATGATTATGGGTGTAGGCATAGAAGATGTGGCTCGCGAGGTGGCTGTGCTGGCAGGTATGACGGTAGTGCTGCTCGCTATCGCACTGAAGAAGTTTGAGGTAAGATTGAAGAGTTGAAGAATTGAAGTATTAAAAATTGAAGTGATGACACTGAAATATCTCATACAGAAAGAGTTCCTGCAGATACGCCGCAATGCGTTTCTTCCTAAACTCATCATCATGTTCCCCATCGTGATCATGTGTGTCATGCCGTGGGTGATGCAGATGGAAGTGAAGAACATCGTGGTAGATGTGGTTGACATTGACCACACCGTGGAGTCGCAGCGGTTGGTACAGCAGATTGCTGCCTCTAACTATTTCATCTTTGGCGGACAGAAAAACACCTATGCTGAGGCAATGAAAGATATTGAAAAGGGTAGGGCTGATGTCATCCTCGAGATTCGTGATGGCAAATATCTCATCGCAGCCAATGCCGTCAACGGCACCAAGGGCTCAATGGGCAGCGCCTATCTCTCACAGATCGTCAGCTCGGGTCACTCACCTCTCACCTCTCATTTCTCATCTCTTACCTTATACAACAAGGGTCAGAACTACAAACTCTTTATGATTCCCGCCCTTTTTGCCATTGTGATGATGCTGATGACGGGCTTCCTGCCCACTCTCAACATCGTTGGCGAGAAAGAGGCAGGCACCATCGAACAGATTAACGTCACGCCCGTTTCAAAGTGGTCGTTTATTCTCGCCAAACTCATTCCTTACTGGCTCATTGCACTGTTTGTCATCACCGTGTGCTTGCTGCTGTCGTGGCTCGTCTATGGCATCACGCCTGCAGGTCCTCTGTGGCTTGTCTATGTGCTTGCCATGCTGCTGGCGCTGTTCTTCTCGTCATTTGGACTCATCGTGTCCAACTACTCCGACACCATGCAGCAGGCCATGTTCGTCATGTGGTTCTTTGTGGTGAGCATCATGTTGCTCTCGGGACTTTTCACCCCCACACGCTCCATGCCCCAGTGGGCTTATCTGACTACCTATATCAACCCCATGCACTATTTCATCGATGCCATCCGCACCGTCTTCATCCGCGGTGGAGGCCTGCACGAAACAGCCCATCAGGTCTTAGCCCTTGCGGGCATCGGCACGCTGATGGGTTGTTGGGCGGTGCAGAGCTATAAGAAGAATAGCTAACTTTATAACTTATATGGGGAGCGGTTAGAAGAGATTCATGGAATCGAGAATGATAACGACAATGGCAATGGCGACTGTGCTGCACGCAGTCGCTACTTTCTGTATCTATTAAAGCCAAGAAACTAATAACTGTCTTTTGTTATAACGGTAATCTTGGAGTAGATGGCCGGAATGCCTTCGACGCTTTGGCTGGTATGAATCGGAGTATTGGTCATCAGGCTATTGACAATCATCGCCGTGTTGTTTGCCATGTCCTTCAGGTTCTTGTCGATGGTCATGGTCTGCTTGCCGCTCTTGATATAAGCCTGTGATATGGCGGAATTGTCCTGCCCGGTAATGACCGGCATGTCTGTAATACCTGCTTCCTCCAGCGCCTCAATGGCACCCTGAGCCGCATTGTCGGCTGCCGCAAGAACCATGTCCGGGCACTCACCTTCTGCGTAGCTGCTCAGACGGTCTTTCATGGCTTCCTTCTCATCTTCAACATTCCAACTGTCAGCCATCACGTCGTTGTATGCCGTCTTACCACTCTTTACTACCAGCTTTCCATTGTCGATGTATTCTTGGAGGAGTTCCATGGCTCCGTCATAATAATCCTTGGCATTGCAATCGGTTTCGGGCGATGTGGGGGTTGTCAAAGATAAAGCGGTCGTGGCATATTACCTTGACATCAGGGTGCTGCTGGAGCAGACCGGACTCATTGATTTTCTTGTAGTCGATAGTTGTCAGCACAGAAAGGGGAAATATTTATGAGAATTCAACAATAGCGCTTACATCTTCGCCTATAGACAGAGAGATGACAAATATGTTGTCGTGTCTGTAAATGGTAGGGACGAGCATCTCCCCCAGTTTGGCAGCCACCCGGTATTCTACGCGAAGACCGCTTACTACAAAATCCTCTGGCAACAGTTCCATCGCCATGCGGATATAGTTGGCATTGTTTACGTGTTTGTTGTAGTCGATGTCGGCGCGGAGCACCTTTATCGGCTCAAGAACCTCTCCACCGTCTTTGGGTAGGATGATGCGGCGGTCCTTATAATTCATCTCCAACTGTGGTTCCAGCGTCATTGATTGTATGGTTGCATCGTCCACACGTTTCAGTTTGCCTGCTGTCTTATCGACGAATGCTCCCATGCTCCATGTCTTGTAGCAGGGATTTCCCTGTGCGTCGTAGATGAACGTATTGCGGAATCCGAACATGGGCTTCATGCCATAGACGGAGGTCGTCACCGTCAACTCCTCTTTGTAGTCAGGCACACGGATAATCTCAACCTGGCGTGTCGCCAAGAGTTGCGCCATATTCTGCTGCAGGAAGTAGGCCTTGACTTCCGGCTCGCTGTCGATCCACATCTCTGAACAGTCCTGCATCATCTGGAGAGCGGAATAGAGTTTCAGCTTTCCTTCGCTGTCGCAGGTGCTTGTCGTTACCTTGTATGTTAAGCTGTACATATTCTATTTCAGTTGCTTTCCGTCAGAGAATGCCTTACCTACGGTCTTGCCAAGCTGGATATAGGTGTGGTGAACGGGATCGAAGGTAATCAACTTCATTTTCTCCACATCGGGTTTGCCATCCTCGGCCAGATACTTCTCATCACAGAGGATATTGACGATTTCAGCAACAAGGTAGTATCCAGTCTCGCTCTCATCTATCTTTTGCTTCACACGGCATTCCAGCGTCATCGGGAACTCCTTGAACACAGGCGCATTCACATTAGGAGCCTTTTCAACAGTCCAGCCCGTTTTCTCCATCTTGTCAGGCGTGTTTCTGCCGCTGACAATGCCTACATAGTCAGAGGCTACCATCGTCTCAGCGGTTGCAAAAGCTACTGTCAACTCTGGATTCACGGCCAGATTGTCCGTTGTCTGATGGGAACCGAGTGAGATGATGATTTCGTTCATATCCCACTGGCCGCCCCAGGCAGCGTTCATGGCGTTGGGCTTACCTTCTTTGTCATAGGTGCCGATAATCAGCACAGGTTGTGGCAACAGCCACGCAGTTGATTTGAAACTCTTCATATTGCTTTTGTAATTTACTATATCTTTCGCCTGCTGTGCCAATGCGCTTGACATTGTGACCATTATCAGGCATACTATGGATATTATTATTTTCATCAATTCCCTTATATTAAGAACCTCTCCAAATTTATAGATCCAGATTTACCAGTTCGTACTTTTTGGAGCCAAGGCCAATCTGGGCGGCATGGTCGATAGTGTGTGTACCATGCTGCTTGTCAATGCGCTTCAGCAAATCGGTGGGGTCGTTCTTGGCAGTCACCTTCTGCTGGTTGATGATGTCGATGCAAGCCTGGTCGAGGGCTACGGGGTCTGTAGAGGCGAGGATGCCATAGTCCTCCAGCTTCACAGGTTCTGGATGATCCACACAGTCACAGTCTATCGACATGTTGTTCATCACACTGATGTAGATGATGCCCTGCTTCTTGTTGAAGTAGTTCACAACGGCTTGCGCGGCAGCAGCCATACTTTCGAGGAATCCATCCTGATTACCGATGAACTCTGGTGTCCACAGCTTGCCCATATCCAGTTTCTCCATCTTGCCAGCCGAGTGGATGTATGCTTTGCCGTTCTGACTGGCGCAACCGATGGAGAGGTTCTTCAGCGCACCGCCATAACCACCCATAGGATGACCCTTGAAATGGTTGAGGGCAATCATGAAGTCGTAGTTGGCCATGTGTCCGCCTACAATGTCGTACTTGATGTGCGTCTGATCCTTTACGGGGATGCGTATCTCGTCGTACTCGTCCATGATGTCCACAGGAAAGTACTTCGTGAAGCCATGACGCTCAATCACCTTCCAATGGTTAGCTGAAGAGTTGCGGTCATCCTGCTCGTTTCCTGCACCACTGCTGTAGGCGGTGTTACACTCCACGACGGTGCCGTCCACCTCCCATATCAGGTTTTTCACCAGTTCAGGTTTCAGGTAGTTGGGATTGCTGCCTTCGCCAGTTGACATCTTCACTGCCACACGGCCCTTGGCTTCAACGCCAAGTGCCTTGTAGATTTTTACCAACGATTCTGGTGAAATCTCCCTTGTGAGATACACCTTTGATGCCTGCTGAGCCATCACCGCAGCAGATACCATTAACAAGGCTGCTGCCAAAATAAAGCTTACTTTTCTCATAAATACATTTGAATATGACTACAAAAGTAGTGATAAATATCGAAATCTCGCTATTTTTGCGGAATGTTTTAGAATAATTAGTAAATGGACAATAAGCCCCCGAAATCGTACTTTGTCTCAGCAACTATTATTCAAGTTCTGCTGCCGATATTCTGTTGGTGCCTGCCATACGCCCGTCAGACGGTGGCTGATGCAGACTATGGCGTGCAGCGTATCAAGGATATGGAGGACCTTAAAACAGGACGTCTGTGCATAGGCACGACCTTCGGTCTGTCAGCACTGATTACTGATGCCATCGCCCGTTTCTCCGAGCAATACCCGGAAATTCATTTTGAGGTAATGTTCTTGAAGCAAGACGAGCTGATAGATGCCGTCAGGGAACGAAAGGTGGATTTTGCCCTGACTTTCGAAATGATGGAGAAAGATGATCTGCTTACGGAACGGCCTGCAAAGACCTATCACCTTTGTGCCATCGTTTCTGATCAGAATCCATTGGCTCAGCAGGCTACAGTCTCACTACGCCAGTTGGCCGACTATAATATCTGTACGCCAGCCCGTGGTATGAATGCCCGAAGAATGTTTGACAGTCTGACAAACAAGAAAGGAATAGAGTTGCAGCCCAAGTTGGAAATCAACGAGATCCACACGCTGCTCCATCTGGTACGCACAGGGCGATGGGTAGCCATACTTGTTGACAGCATCACCCATGGTGAGGAGGGGCTCTGTGCCGTTCCCCTCCGTGAAGCTGCCCTCCCAATGCCTGTCGTTTGGCTCTATCCCAAAGACATGTATATCCGCAAGGCCATGCAGAAGTTTATGGAGCTTATATAGAGTTGACTGTCCTCATACTTGTTCGTGCTTAGTCATGATGTCGTTCTTAGCCAATGTTCTTTCCTAAATCAAAAGCCTCCTGCAGTTTGGGATTACCCTCAATCTCACGAGGGTCATTCACACCTCCACAGAATAGCGTTCCTGCCAGACGACTCTTGGGATAGCAGTCTATCCAGCCCGTCAACCCCGTCTCTGCACGCATCGGAGTATCGTTCTCGTCCTCTGCAGCCGTAGTCAGCAGATAGACATCACGAAACGCATAATCCTGTTTGTACATCGCATTCATGCGGTCTATGAGGGTCTTCATCTGACCGCTCATCTCGTAATAGTAGATAGGTGTTGCCCAGCAGACAACATCAGCCTTCAGCACCTTGGCCATGATGTCGTTCACATCGTCGTTGATGACACAGCGCCCAAGTTTCTGACACCCCAGACAACCTTTGCAGAACTGAATGTTCTTGCCAGTGAGAGAAATCTTCTCCACTTCGTTTCCCGCAGCCTTTGCTCCTTCCACAAACCGGTCAGCGAGCATGTCGCTGTTTGAGCCTCTTCGCAGGCTCGTAGAAATAACAATTACCTTTTTCATATTTTATACTTCTATCTTTTTTATCACTTTGGCTGGACCACAGCACCGGCAGCAACGACGGCTCCATCGCCGATGGTTACGCCTGCAAGCACAGTAGCATTGGCTCCAATCCATACGTTTTTGCCGATGTGAATTGGTGCATAGCTCATGCTCTGGCGATTAGCTGGGTCAAGGTCGTGATTGATGGTTGCCAGCACGACGTTGTGACCTATGAGTGCACCCTCGTCGATGGTGATGCCACCTTGGTCTTGGAACTTACAACCCATGTTGATGAAGACC
>CACZTJ010000122.1 GCA_902784065.1 uncultured Prevotellaceae bacterium
CGCCCGCGTGCCAACCTCCCAGCCCCATTGGCCCAAGTATCTAAAGTTCTGGCTGACGGGTATGGTTGCCCAATGGCGCGAGAGCGACAAACAGCTGACGGGCAATGCGTTAACGCCACTACTGATTGGCAGGCAGGGTTGCGGAAAGACGCGATTCTGCAAGATTATCCTGCCTCCAGAACTGCGTGATTACTATAACGACAAATTGAACTTCAAAAACGAGTTCGATTTGAATATCGCTCTTACCTCATTTGCCCTGATAAACATCGATGAATTCGATAAAACTACGAATTCTCAGCAGATTGTGCTCAAATATCTGTTGTCATCGAGCGATGTCAAGTTCCGTCCGCCATACGGCAAGACCATCAAACTCTATCGCCGTTACACCTCGTTTATAGGCACCACCAATCAGTTGAAACCACTGGTGGATCCAACAGGAAGTCGTCGATTCGTCTGCGTAGGTGTCAATGGCAACATCAACTTCGAGGATAATCTCAACCATGAGCAGCTCTTTGCCCAAGCCTTACACCTATTTAATAATAATGAGCGATTCTGGCTGGACGATGATGAAATCAAGACGCTGATAGCAGAGAATGAGCCCTATCAGCATCTGAACGACCTGGTGGAAATGATTGGCGAGACTTTCCGTGCTCCAAAGGAAAACGAAACAGCCAAATGGAAGAGCAAGCGCACCACCAAGCACATGCAATACTGGCTGATAGAGAAATAACAACATAAGTGAATACGTTTAATTATAGCTAATATGAAGATTTGTGTATTTTGTTCTGCTAACCAGCAGATTGACCCTGAGTTCTTCACGATGACAGAGGAACTGGGAACGTGGGCAGCTAAAAATGGGCATTCCATCGTGTATGGAGGCGTGAACCAAGGCCTCATGGAGTGTCTTGGGAAGGCTACTAAGGAGGCCGGAGGCCGAACGATTGGTATGATTCCAATGATTGTGGAGAAGTCCGGACGCATGAGTGACTACGTGGATATAGAAATCCCCTGCGATAACCTGACAGACCGCAAACAGCTGATGATGGATCAGAGTGATGCTTTTATCGCCCTGCCTGGTGGTATCGGCACGATGGATGAGGTGTTCACTGTAGCAGCCTCTGCCACGATCGGCTATCATGACAAGCCGCTCATCCTATATAACATGAAAGGTTTCTGGAATCCGCTGATTGCCTTTCTCGATGACCTAAAGGCAAAGGGAATGATTCGTGGAAATTGGCGAGACATCATCAAGACGGCCGATTCCATCGAAGAAATCAGCCAGATCATATCATAGAAAAAGCCTCGCCAAATGCGAGGCTTTTTTATATTAATAAGGTACCTGTCTTATGACAGCAGGCTATCGGCCAACTGCTCCAGCTGTGCCTCATCAGCAGATTTCATGCGAGAGCGGATAGTTACCATTGGCTCCACTATCTCACAGTCCTTCAGGCCCTCAATCATCGAACGCATCACTTTTCCTGCGGCGGGAGCCCAGCTGCCGTTCTCAACAATACCGAAGCGACGCTTCTGATAGCCTTTGATCTGCAGGTGATAGAGGAAGTCGTGCATCACGGGGAACACACCACCGTCGTAGCTCGATGCTGCCACTACGACAGTAGGATAACGGAAAGCATCCTCGATGACCTCAGCCATATCTGAGCGACTCAGGTCGCTCACTACCACTTTTTTAGCACCTTTCTTGCTGAGAATCTCTGCCAGTCGCTCTGCAGCAACAGCCGTTCCGCCGTGAATGCTGGCATAGGCAATAAGTATGCCCTCACTCTCTGGCTCATACTTGCTCCATGTATCATAGAGTTTCACAGCCTCAGCCAGCGCCTCACCCTTGAGCACAGGACCATGCAATGGGCAGATGGTCTGTATATCTATGGTTGCAGCCTTTTTGAGAACGTTCTGCACCTGTATGCCATACTTGCCACAAATATTAAAATAGTAGCGGCGAGCCTCACAAGCCCAGTCATCAGTCTCGTTGACCAGAGCACCAAATTTGCCGAATCCATCGGCAGAGAAGAGCACCTTGTCAGTGCTGTCGTAGCTCATGAGCACCTCAGGCCAATGCACCATCGGAGCCCCGATAAACTTCAGCTCATGCTTGCCTAATGAGAGGATATCACCCTCCTTGACAGTCATCACGCGCCCCTCGAAGTTAAAGCCATCAAAGAAGTTGGAAAGCATCTTCGCAGCCTGAGCGCTACACACGAGCTGCAATTCTGGATAGGTCTCCAGCATCCAGGCAATCAGTGCCGAGTGGTCGGGCTCCATATGATGAGCCACGAGGTAGTTGGGCTGGCGATTGCCTAAAGCAGCCTTCAAGTTCGCCTTCCACTCCTCAGCCTTACGGCGATCAGCAGTATCCATCACTGCAATCTTCTCATCGTCAATGAGATAAGAATTATAACTCATACCCTCAGGCACCACATACTGACTCTCAAACAGATCGATGTCAAGATCATCAACACCGATGTACTTAATCGTATCACTGATCATATTCATAATTTTTAATTATTCTCTTCCATTTCCTTCAGACAGACCTCCAGCTCCTGTTTCTTTTTGGCTGCAAAGTTAAGATCCACACTGTTGTGAATGCTCTGACACACATTTGCAGAGAACGCCTGAGCCTCAGCAATCACCTGATTCCACTGTGATTCTAAGACTCCTCTCTCCAACATCTCACGCGTGATACCATACTTCACCAGACCATAGACAAAGCCTGCGTTGAAGTTATCACCTGCGCCGATGGTGCTAGTTGTCTTCAAAGCTGCAATGGGATATTGCTTGCTCACATCGCCCTGTGCTCTCAGCTCCAATGGCTCAGCCCCTTTTGTATAGATGAAGTTCTTGCAATAGAACGAGATCTGCGAACGGTAGATGCTGTCGGCATCCGATTTCTTGTACATCACCTCAAAGTCCTCCTTGCTGCCTCTAACGACATCAGCAAACTCCAGGTTCTCAAGGATATTCGGTGTCACCTTAATCACCTCATTGGCATGAGAGGCACGGAAATTCACATCATAATAGAGAATAGCTCCCTTACTACGAGCATACTCCAAGAAGGCAAATACCAGTGGACGGATCACTGGGTTCACGGCATAAAACGAGCCAAACATCACGATATCATCAGTCTGGATATCAGGAAAGTTGAAGTCGAGCCGATCATGGGGGTGATCTTTATAGAAAATATACTCCGCATCGTTCTGCTCATTCAGGAAAGCCAGAGAGATAGGAGATTTTGACTCAGGATAGACACTGACACAACTAGCATCCACATGATTCTCCTCCAGGAATCGGATGATTCTCCGCCCCACACGGTCATTGCCCGTCTCACTGATAAACATCGCATTCACGCCGACACGCCCCAAGGAGATCAGACCATTGAACACAGAACCGCCTGGCACAGCCCCTACAGGCTGGTCGTCCCTGAATATAATATCGAGAATCGTCTCGCCAATACCAATAACCTTACGCATAGTGACAAAAATTACACCTCTTACGGGGATCTTTTTTTACTTTGCGGGCAAAGATACGAATATTTTTTGGAGTTCCCACGAAAAATCAAAGGATTTTGAGTAAATTTGCACACGAAATGACAAAATATAACACATATACCCTTGCAAATGGTCTCCGCATCATCCATCTGCCCTCCAACTCGCAGGTGGTCTATTGTGGCTATGACATTGCCGCCGGCACCCGTAACGAAAGGCTTCGGACAGATGAGAGCACAGCTGGTGAGGAAGGACTGGCCCATTTCTGCGAACACATGAGTTTTAAAGGCACTGCCCGTCGTAATGCCATCCAGATCATCAATGCCATCGAAGGGTTGGGAGGTGAACTGAATGCCTTCACCGTCAAGGAAGATACCGTTTATTATGCCGCCATCTCCAAGGAGCACTTCTCCCATGCTGTCGATGTGCTTACTGACATCGTGTTCCATAGCCAGTATCCGCAGCATGAGATCGACAAAGAGGTGGAAGTAATCTGCGATGAAATCGAGAGTTACAACGACTCTCCAGCCGAATTGATCTATGACGAGTTCGAAAACCTGCTGTTCGAAGGTCATCCCCTGGGCCATAACATCCTTGGCAATGCAGCACAGCTGCGTACCTATACTACCGCAGATGCCCTGCGATTTGTTAGTCGTAATTACCGACCAGAAAAGATGGTGTTCTTTGTCTATGGTGACATCGACTTCAAACGGCTCTGCAGGAGTCTGGAGCATCTGACGCCTGACAGCAGCAACATGTCTGAGCCATCCGCTGAGCCTGCTTTCCTTGTCGCTGAGCCTACCAGAAAAGCCCAATCCATTGAGCTAGACCGCTCTACTCACCAGGCCCATGTAATGACTGGTTGCCGGGCTTATGCCTACAGCGACCCTCGTCGAATGACGCTATACCTTCTTAATAATATATTAGGTGGTCCTTGCATGAATGCCCGTCTGAACCTCTCATTACGAGAACGTCACGGACTGGTCTATACCGTTGAGAGCACGATGGCTACTTATGGCGACACAGGTATCTGGAGCATCTATTTCGGATGTGATCATCATGATATCAGCCGATGCCGACGGTTGGTGCGCCACGACGCCAGCTGAAAGGCCAGCTTGCCATTGCCTGTGACAATCGGGAGCAGTTTGCCCTCGACTTTGGCAGAAGCTATCTGCATCATGGGCACGAGCGCAACCTCGATACCCTCTTCCGTCATATCGATGCCATCACCGCCGAAGAACTGCAGGCCGTCGCCTGCGACCTCTTCGACCCCAACAATATGACCACCCTGATATTCAAATAGTAAAAAGCCCTGGTGCTCACGCATCAGGGCTTTTAAAAGTTATTTTCAGTTATCACGGGCTGAACCGAGGCGGTGCTCCACGCTTTTATATCCCTCACCTAATTCACGGGAGATCTCACCCACCTTCATACCATCATAGATATGCATGCGATAGATCTCACGGCAATTCTCTGGCAGACGAGCCAGACCACGCTCCAGCTGCTCCATCACCTCACGGGCTGAAAGGATGGACTCGTCGCTGGTCAGTTCACTACAAACACCTTTGATATAGTGCTCATACTGCTCAACAGCTGAGTGGTGACGGAAATAATCATACACTTGATTGCGTGTCATGGCAAAGACCAGAGCCGGCAAAGTAATCTCTGAGATCATCTTGTCGGAGGTCAACAGGCGAAGGAAAACGTTCTGCACGATATCCTCCGCCAGACAACTGTCACCCAGACGACTGCCGGCATAAGCCAGCAGTTCGTCACGGTGAGCTATGTAATAGTTGGTAATAAGTGTATGCTTAGTCATTCACAACCTTCTGAATAGTTCCATCTGCATTGTAGAACAAACGCTGAACCTTCAGTGAGCGCAGATGCGTGATGTCGTTTGAAGGAACACAATCGTGATAGCACAGATACCACTGACCCTTGAACTCTACAATAGAGTGGTGAGTCGTCCAGCCTACCACTGGATCGAGGATCACGCCCTGATAACGGAAAGGTCCGTAAGGAGAATCACCAATGGCGTAGCAGAGATAGTGGCTATCACCAGTAGAGTAAGAGAAATAGTACTTGCCATTATACTTGTGCATCCAAGAGGCCTCAAAGAAACGGTGAGGATTACCTGCCTTCATGGGCTCGCCGTTCTCATCAAGCACCACCACTGCACGAGGTGCCTCAGCAAACTGCTGCACATCGTCGCTCATGCGAACCACGCAGCTGTTGATGGCTGGTGAATCGGCAGTGGTGAAAAGTTCACCCTTATGATCAGGCGCAGCACCCAAGTCGATGAGTCCGTTCTGGTCGCCATACTTGCCATAGACAGGTGCCAAGCCGTTGGGCAGCGGGTGCCACCACTGAAGCTGTCCGCCCCAGAGTCCGCCGAAATAAGTATAGATCTGTCCATCGTCATCCTTAAACACGCAAGGATCGATAGAGAACGAGCCACGGATAGGCTTCTCCATGGGCTTGAACGGGCCTTCGGGCTTGTCTGCCACAGCTACACCCAGACGGAACACACCGTCATAAGCCTTAGCAGAGAAGATGAGATAATACTTGCCGTCTTTCTCGACACAGTCGTTGTCCCACATCTGCTTCTCAGCCCAGGGCACATCCTTCACATCGAGAATCACACCATGATCAGTGGCTTCATCATTTTCAATATCATCCCATGAAAGCACATGATAGTCTTTCATCTGGAAGTGACCACCATCATCGTCGAAACACTCACCTGCATCCCAATCGTGAGAGGGATAGATGTACAGACGTCCGTTAAAAACATTGGCTGACGGGTCGGCCATGTAGTCACCAGGAAACAGATAACGCGGTAGTTTTGCCATAATTGTTTGATTTTTTAGATTGTTAATATTAGTATTACTAGCTATTCTTACTGATTCTGCGACGAGCAGCAAGCTCAGCCTGCATATTCTCATTATATTCTTTCGTGATCGGATAGAAATGGAGCGCCAACACGCCAACACCAAACAGGATGGCCGGGATGATGCTCGACACGAGACGGATACCCTCCAGCGCACTGTCGTTCTGGATATAGGAATCGCCTGAGACATAACCGAACATGGAGATGATAATACCTGCGATGGCACCACCAAAGCCCAAACCCAACTTCAGGGCGAGTACGATTCCTGAGAAACAGAAACCCGTTGCACGGCGATGATTCTCATATTCTATATGGTCAGCCACATCGCCAATCATAGCCCACAGCAATGGGATGGTGGGTGCATAGGCCAGCGAACGCAGATATAGAACAGGGCGGTGAATAATGCCGTCAGCGACAGACATACCACAAAGGTATTCTTCTTACCATATTTATTCGCCAAATAACGGGAGAGTGTGATAACACCCACGAACTGTACGATGGCACCCATCATGTTAAACGTAGAGAAGCCGAATGAGTAGGCCTGCTCCATTTCAATCGACAGACCAAAGAATGTAAGGAACTCATAGAGCGAGTGCTGATCGACGTTATGCTGGAAATAGAAGTTCATGGCAGAGCCCCACATCGCCAGTGTGATAAAAATAGCGAAGGTCAGCAATGCCATCGAGTTCCATGAGATATTTGAGACGGTATCCTTGATATCCTCGGCGATATTCACCTTCTGAGCTGGTGGCGGCTGGATACGCTCCTTGGTTGAGAAGAAGGTGACGCCAAACAGCACGAAGGCGATACTGCCATATAACAAAACGGTAGCTGTCCAACCGCGTGGCTCGTCGCCGCCTCCCAAATGATCCACCAGGGGGAGCGTCAGACCTTGTACCACAAACTGGGCGATCGTCACCAGGATGAAACGGATGGTGGTAATGCTGGTGCGCTCACGGATATCACTAGTCATCACACCACCCAAAGAAGTATAAGGTATATTATTAAAGGAATAGACCGTCATCAGCAACACGTAGGAGATGGTGGCATAGGTAGCAACCATACCCTTCTCCTCGATGCCGGGATTGTAGAAAGCGAGCAGATAGAAGATGCAGAAAGGAATCGCCGTCCAGATAACCCAAGGACGGAACTTACCCCAACGGGTCTTGGTGCGATCTGAAAGGATACCGACAAGAGGATCAACCACAATAGCCGACAGGCTACCTATCATCAGGATACCACCAGCCACAGCACCATCCAGTCCAAATACATCCGTATAGAACTTCAACTGGAAAATCATCATCATCTGGAACACCAGATTGGCAGCGGCATCGCCCATCGAATAACCGATC
>CACZTJ010000123.1 GCA_902784065.1 uncultured Prevotellaceae bacterium
GGCATACGCTTGTGATCAGACAGGTGCTGAGGTGCTGGAATACACAGCGGCTCCTGTGTTTATGGATGCCAATGCGAAGTGCCGCCATCAGTGGCTCATCGAGTTCTCCAAGCCTCCGCAAGATCTGAAACAGTTTGCAATGCTCCTTGACAAACATCTGCAGGAAATCAACAGCGACTACGAGGCCAAGCGCTATAAGGACATCACCCTCCAGCCGCTGGAGATTATCGTGGCGCGCCAGAACCTCTTCAACGACTGGCTGAAGTTGCGTGGCAAGTTAGGCGGCCAGCACAAGGTGCCCCGTCTCAGTAACTCACGTGATACCATCGAACAACTGCTCAAGATGAATGAGGTGAGTGGGGAGGTAAAAGAATAGTTATGAAGAAAGGAAAAGATATAGGAAGACGTATGCGGATGCTGGTGGCGGTAGGAGTAATCTCTTACCTCTTACCTCTTACCTCTTACCTCTTTTCCTCTTGCGCCAAGATGGGTAATCCCGATGGCGGATGGTTTGACGACGATCCACCACAGGTGGTGAGGACAGAGCCAGCCGATAGGAGCATAGGCGTGAAGACAAAGAAGGTGGCCATCTATTTCGATGAGTTCATCAAACTGGAGGACGCCACGAACAAGGTGATTATCTCACCTCCACAGTTGGAGATGCCTGAGATCAAGGCCCAAGGCAAGAAGGTGGTTGTGGAACTGCAGGACTCGCTGAAGCCTAACACCACCTATACCATCGACTTCAGCGACGCCATCAGCGACAATAACGAAGGCAATCCTTTAGGCTCGTATGCCTTCACCTTTTCCACAGGTGAGCAGATCGACACCTTCGAGGTGGCCGGCTATGTGCTCGATGCCTCAAACCTCGAACCTATAAAGGGTATCATGGTGGGACTTTACGACGATCTGGCTGATTCTGCCTTCAAGACAAAACCCATGTTGCGCGTATCCCGTACAGATAGCAGAGGCCACTTCGTGGTGAAGGGTATCGCTCCAGGTACCTATCGTGCCTATGCCTTGCAGGATATGGACAACGATTTCCATTTCGGACAGCGTAGTGAGATGCTGGCTTTCAACCATGATACGTTCAGTCCCAGTTCGAAGCCCGACACCCGCATCGACACCATCTGGCGTGACTCGCTCCATATCGATGCCCTACGCTCTGTGCCATATACGCACTTTCTGCCTGACGACATTACCTTACTGGCTTTCACCCATATACAGACGGACCGCTATTTGCTCAAGACAGAGCGGAAGGACCCGGAGAAGTTCTCGATGTATTTCACCTATGGACATCCGGAGTTGCCTGTCATCAAGGGTATGAACTTTGAGGCAGACAGTGCCTTTGTCATCGAGACTGACGAGAAACAGGATACGATCCACTATTGGCTGCGTGATACGATGCTCGTTAATCAGGATACGCTCCGCATGGAAGTCAGTTATATGATGACTGACACGCTGGGCAACCTCGTTAGTCAGACTGATACTCTCGAGGTACTGGCAAAGACACCCTATGAGAAGCGGATGAAGGATAAGGCCAAGGAGATAGAGAAGTGGCAGAAGGAACAGGAGAAGAAAAAGAAGCGTGACCAGCCATACGACTCCATCTATCCAGCCCAGCCGCTGAAACCAAATATTGATATTCCGTCGGCCATGCTGCCAGACAGCAAAGTGATCGTTGAGATGCCTAACCCGTTGGTACGCTGCGACACTTCTGCCATCCATCTTTATTCACAAATCGACAGTTTGTGGTATGAGGCGGCATACGAATTCAGCCCCATATCTGGTACGATCCGAAAGTTTGAGATAAGTGCCGACTGGCGACCAGGCATTGAATATAGTCTTGAGATAGACTCTGCTGCTTTTGAGAACATCTATGGACAAGTGTCGGACAAATACAAGCAAGGCATCAAGGTGAAGAGCCTTGACGAACTTAGTACCCTGACACTAAATCTTAGTGGTGTTACAGATACGGTGCCGTTACGGGTACAGTTGTTGAATGGCTCTGGCGCTGTGGTCAAGGAGATTATAGCCAGCAACCATGTCGCCCGTTTCGACTATGTCATTCCCAATAAATACTACGTCAGCGCCTACCTCGATGCCAATAATAACGGCAAGTGGGACACTGGCAGTTACGATGAGGATGTGCAGCCAGAGGATGTATTCTTCTATAATCGTGAAATAGAGTGCAAGGAGAAATGGGACATTACCAAGCCGTGGGACCTCACAGGCACCCCACGCTTCAAGCAGAAGCCTCAAGCCATCACGAAGCAGAAGCCTGAGGCTGAGAAGAAACTGAAGAACCGTAATGCTGATCGTGCTAAGAAACTTGGTATCGAATATAATAGAGACAAATATATTAAACTAGAAAAATAAAGTATTTATGAGAAAACTGTTATTGATATTGGTTGCTTATCATTTCTCACTTGTGGCTTCTTTTGCCCAGTGTGGGATAGAAAATACCGCCTTTAAGTCGGGCGAGACACTCGGTTATGATCTTTACTTCAACTGGAAATTCATCTGGGTGAAGGTTGGTACTGCCGAGATGGATACCAGGATGACGAAGTTTGAAGGCAAGGATGCTTGGAAGTCGTATCTTATCACGAGAGGCAATTCCAAACTCGACAAGTTCTTCGTTATGAGAGACACCTTGCTTTCTTACTGTAATCCTGACCTTTCGCCACTGTATTTCCGAAAAGGCGCATTGGAAGGCAACAGTTATTACGTTGACGAGATTTGGTACAGTTATCCTCATAGCAGTTGCCAGTTGAAGAAGCATCGTATCACTTCCAGTGGCGAACATTTATGGAATACGAGTACCTACAAATCGTGCATCTATGACATGATGTCTATATTTCTCCGTGCCCGTAACTTTGATGCCTCGAAAATGAAGAAGAACGATGTTATCCCCATGCCTGTGAGTGATGCCCTCAGTCTCGAAAACTCTTGGCTGGAATTCCGTGGCAGGGAGAACTATAAGATGAGTGATACAAAGGAGAAGTTCCGCTGTTTGGTGTTCTCGTTCTATGTGCGGGAAAAAGGCAAGAGCAAGGAACTTATCCGCTTCTGGGTCACCGACGACCAGAACCATATACCAGTACGCCTCGACATGTTCCTTTCATTTGGAAGTGCCAAGGCGTACCTGAGAACCTATAAAGGTCTGCGTAGTCCGATAACAGCGAAGATTAAGTGATTTTTTGTTTATAGTTTAAAGTTTATAGTTTATAGATGATTACTTCTATAGGCAGAATGAATGGTTTGCCTGGTTATCATCAATAAACTATAAACCACTTTCAAACTTCTTAATCTTATTAAGGTAGTACTGACGGAGGTCCTGCCATTTATAGTAGGGCCACTGGTCAGTTGTGGCAGGCAGATAGGTTTCGCGTTCGTTCAGCAGGGCCTTTACGAGGATATCACCAGCCTTACCTTTCTTCGGACGGTAGAATACCAGTTGGATGTTGCAGCCCATGGGGAAGATGCGATAGTTGCGCCAATAGGTATCCAGTTCGTCAAGGTTCTCTACCGCCATACCACAATTATCAAGTTCTAACAGACAGGCCAAAGGCATCACACACACCTCATGACCAAAGCGTAGGGTAGCCTGTGTCTGGGTAACGGTATCAGCAGTCTCGATGATATTCTTCAAGAGGTTCAGTTGGCTGAACGGCATCTTTGTCCCAGAGACGGGTGATGCACCATAGTCGAGATACCAACCGATGTTGCGGATGCGCCACTGGTCGTAGACCTCATCGTCTGTGAAGAGAGAAAGCAGTTCGATGTCTGTATCGTGACTCTGCATATTCGCTGCTACTTCGAAGAGACGGCGCATAAAGTCACCAGAAGCCACATTATTATATACCCACTGCTGATCGTTGAAAAGGGCCTTCATCAGACGCTCCGGATGGGTGTATTTCTGCTGAGCCTCAGTATACTCCTTGTCACCAGTCTTTCCCTGTTCCTTGACGACTCCTTCCCATGGCTGGTTCAGATAATATTGCAGGCTCTC
>CACZTJ010000124.1 GCA_902784065.1 uncultured Prevotellaceae bacterium
CGCCATCGCCGATATCCTCAGCAAATGACAGATCAATCAGTCTGTCAACCAGTTCATCAACACTCAGCATGACTTTTATCTTTAATGTTTAATTGCTTAAAAATACACACCAAAGCCCAGACGCAAGCCGAACTGTGAATACTTACTGTTCCTGAAGCTCTGCTCATAATAGAGCTCCGGCTCAAGTGTCACATAATGGCCCAGGAAGAAAGCATAGCCCACATTGACCTCAGGCTTGAACTCGTCAATTCCTGGCTGATGGGAATATTTGGGAGTCAGCCCCACAAAGATACCATTGCGCTCAAAAAAGTAACGAACACCAGCACCAATGTTTGTTGTAACAGCATAACCACTGGAGTAGTTCTGATAGTCGAACACACCCAGCACCATCCAATTGTCGAGGAACAAGTAACCGGCTTTGGCACTCAGACCAAAACTCCATTCGGAAGCCTTGCTGTAGTTCAGGGTCAGACCTGACAGTGAGGCGCCAACATAGAACTTGCTCTCCTCAAACGGGGTTGTTGACTCGTTCAGATACTTCTGAGTATTCTGAGCATTAACACTCATCGCCATCATCAGGGCGATGGCTGCCATCAAGATTTTCTTCATAATTTAGTTCTGATTATTTGATTGTTGTTTTGTTGTTTCTTTCTTATACCAGAGGGCAAACCACACGATAGCCGCTACCAGACAGAGTATTCCCATCGGATAACCGATAGATACTGGCAACTGGAAGGCCTGCTTCGATACGAAGAGGAATGTCGAGCAGACAGTGGTCATAAAGAGTGCTGGAATCAAGGTGATCCAGAACGGCTTCTTGTGGCGTACCAGATAAACTGTCAGTGTCCAGAGAGTGAAAACGGAAAGTGCCTGATTGCTAAAGCCGAAATACTGCCAGATGGTATTAAAACCGTCAGGATTTTCCATCTGCCACACCAGCATCGCAATAGAGACGGCGAACATCGGGACACAAATATACAGACGGTTCATGATCGGGCGCTGGTTCAGTTTCAGCCACTCAGCCACAATCAGTCTTCCTGAACGGAAAGCGGTATCACCAGAGGTGATCGGTGCTGCCACCACACCCAACATCGCCAGCACAGCACCAGCCACACCGAGCCAATCGTTACATACCAGATTCACCACAGCAGGTGCTGATGTCTGGAAGCCCTTCGTTGCACCCTCAATCAGGGAATAGCCCGGAGCCGGATCGCCATAGAAGAACCAAGCAGCCACCGAGGCCCATATCAATGCTACCACACCTTCAGTAATCATGGCACCATAGAATATGGGGCGACCCATCTTCTCGCTCTTCACGCAACGGGCCATCAATGGAGTCTGTGTACCATGAAAGCCAGAAATAGCACCACAGGCAATAGTAATAAACAAGGCGGGGAATATCTGATCCTTAAACAGGTCGGGGTGCGTCTCCAGACCCATATTACCGAAGTTCGACCAGAGTTCAGGCAGTGTGGGCCAGTTCAAGAACAGCCAAACCATCAACGCAGCTGCCATAAACAGCAGCGAGAAGGCAAACAGCGGATATACCTTACCGATAATCTTGTCGATCGGCAGCATCGTGGCAATGATGTAATAGCAGAAGATAATGCCCACCCACATCATGGTATCACCACCGATGGAGTGCAGGATCTCTGCCGGCGAATACACAAACACCGTTCCTACCATAATCAGCAGCAACACAGTAAACACAAGCATTACCTGTTTCGTGGCCTTACCCAAATAGTGGCCTATCAACTCGGGCAGTCCCTCACCGTCGTGGCGCATGGAGAGCATACCACTCAGATAGTCGTGCGTAGCACCTGCGAAGATACAACCAAACACAATCCACAGATACGACACCGGACCGAATTTAGCACCCATAATAGCACCAAAGATAGGACCTGTTCCCGCAATGTTCAGAAACTGAATCATGAAAACCTTCCAGTTCGGAAGCACAATGTAATCCAAGCCGTCAGCTTTTGCGACGGCAGGTGTCACGCGGTCATCCGGACCAAACACTTTCTCCACGAAGCGTCCGTACAGCAGATAACCCAATACAAGAGCCACGAGGCTCACCAAAAACGAAATCATCTTTTAGGTATTTGAATTAATTTTGATGCAAAGGTACAAAATAAATATGAATTATGAATTACCATTTGGAATAATTTACTATCTTTGCAGCAAATTTTATAAAAAGAAACATTTTGAGAACAATTCTACGCCTCTTCATGCTGTTTCTGCTATTGCAGAACGTCTCCGCCCAGATGCCCAAACACGAGATACGAGCCGTCTGGATAACCACCATCAGCGGCCTCGACTGGCCCCGAGCCCACACTGCTGCCCGCCAGCAGCAGGAACTCACCGACATCCTCGACAAGTTACAGCAGGCCAATATCAATACCGTATTAATACAGGCACGCGTCCGCGCCTCAACCATTTACCCCTCTACACTCGAGCCCTGGGACGTCTGCCTGACAGGCTCTGCAGGGAAGTCACCGGGCTACGACCCGCTGCAGTTCTGCATCGACGAGTGCCACAAACGAGGCATGGAGTGTCACGCCTGGATCGTCACCATCCCCGTAGGCAAATGGACTGCCGATGGCTGTAAGAAGCTGCGTGCACGCTATCCCAACCTCATCAAGAAGATTGGCGACGAGGGCTATATGGACCCAGAGAAGTCACAGACAGGCGACTACCTCGCCCAGATCTGTGCCGACGTCACCCGACGCTATGATATCGATGGTATCCACCTCGACTATATCCGCTATCCAGAGACCTGGAAACTGAAGGTCAACCGCACGCAAGGGCGACAGTATATTACCGATATTGTTCAGAAAATTCATAAAGCCGTAAAGGCCGAAAAGCCTTGGGTGAAGCTCTCTTGTTCACCCGTTGGCAAGTATGATGACATCGCCCGTTACCAGAGTCTCGGCTGGAATGCCAACACCACCGTGTGCCAGGATGCACAGGGCTGGTTGCGCGATGGTCTGATGGATGCCCTCTTCCCCATGATGTACTTCCAGGGCAACCACTTCTACCCCTTCGTCGTGGACTGGAAGGAGCACAGCTACGGACGTATGCTGGCTCCGGGACTGGCTGTCTATATGCTCCACCCACGTGAGAAGAACTGGGACCTCGACGTGATCCGTCGCGAGATGAACGTGCTGCGCCAGCAGGGTTTAGGCGTCACTTTTTTCCGCTCTAAGTTCTTCACTGACAACGTCAAAGACGTATATACCTTCACGCAAGACTTTAACCCTTATCCCGCCCTCATTCCGCCGATGAGCTGGGTCAGCGGCAATGCCCCGCGACCTGTGGCCCGCTTCGCTGTAAGTCACGGCACCGCTACCGACATTCTCACCTGGCAAGGAGCCCGCCAGCAGGCCGACGGCAACTACCTATTATATAATATCTATGCCTCCGACAGCTATCCCGTTGACACCGAGGATCCCGCCTGTCTGGTAGCCACCCGTCTGCAAGGCCAGTCGCTCACGATCCCCCATCAGGGGCGCAGCCTCAACTATGCCATCACCGCCATCGATCGCTATGGGCGCGAGAGCCTTCCTTCGTTCAGCACGCAGGCAGCCCCCTCAGACCGCTCTCCCATCGATTTTCGAAAGTTAATCATGGGAAAAACCGCTTCAAACATCTTAAAAAGTACAAAATGACAAACTTTTGAGAGAAATCAATAACTGAATATCCCAATAATTCACTACTTTTGCAGCATCAAACAAACAATCAAATAAATAGGTAATTATGGAAAGAACATGGAGATGGTTCGGCAAGAAAGACAAGATTACCCTTGCCCAACTCAGACAAATTGGAGTTGAAGGAATTGTAACCGCCCTTCACGACGTACCTTTAGGCGAAGTATGGACCCGTGAGAAGATCCGCGACCTGCGTGAGTATATCGAGAGCTACGGCATGCGCTGG
>CACZTJ010000125.1 GCA_902784065.1 uncultured Prevotellaceae bacterium
AAGGCATCAGCCAGACGATCCTTGCCCAACTGCGTGGGCGACTCGATGTCGATAGTGATAAGCCCCTGGGCATCGTCGATGCAGAAGAAATGGGGCGTGAGACCTGTGAGGTCGTTGATGGCCTGCGCCACATCGTCGTTCACCTCAGGCACGACGGACGAGATGACAACGCTCTCGATATCAGCGGGTTCGAGGTTGTACTTACGAAGACCTTGTTTTAGCTCATAGCGAAAGAAGGTAACGGTTTCTTCCTTACGCGTCTTGAAGCGCCAGGTGCTGGTGATGTCGCCCTGCTGGTCGGCAATGGCGACAACTATGGTGGAATTGCCGATGTCGATCAGAACATGCATAGCTTATCGAGAATCAGATCGGCGGTTAGTTCCTTCGAGCAGAGAGGCAGCTCTATGACCTCCTGACGGGTGATGAGGGTCACCTGGTTGGTATCAACGGCAAAGCCCGTCTGAGCAGAAGCGATGGAGTTGGCGCAGATTAAGTCCGCATTTTTCTTCTCCAGTTTTTCGCGAGAGTTCTCGATCAGATGCTTTGTCTCCATCGAGAAACCGACGAGCAGCTGACCTTCGCGCTTATGGGCGCCGAGATAACCTAAGATATCCTGTGTGCGGGTGAGGGCGATATTCATATCGGCATCGCTCTTCTTCACCTTCTGGTCGGCACAGGTGGCTGGCTTGTAGTCGGCCACTGCACTGCACATGATAATGGCATCCTGAGAGGCACTTCTCGTGGTGACGGCCTCAAACATTTCCTGCGCGCTGACCACATCAATTTTTCGGACACCAGCAAAGGGCTGGAGACTGACGGGGCCTGACACCAGCGTGACTTCTGCCCCACGGAGCACAGCCATCTTGGCAAGGGCGTAACCCATCTTACCAGAGGAGTGGTTGGTGATATAGCGCACGGGATCGATGGCCTCCTGGGTGGGGCCCGCCGTAATCAGGAGTTTTTTACCCTTCAGGTCTTGCTCCTTAGCCAGATACAGGAGGATATGCTGCAGCAGCGTCTCCTCTGACGGCATCTTACCACTACCCGTATCGCCACAGGCCAGACGACCCTCGATGGGCTCGATGATATGATAGCCGTAGTGCTTCAGCTTCTGCAGGTTGTCCTGCAGGATGGGATTCTCCCACATGCCTGTGTTCATAGCCGGTGAGAAGAGCACGGGAGCTTTCGTGGCCATGATGGTGGTGGTGAGCATATCGTCACAGATACCGTTTGCCACCTTACCGATGACATTGGCGGTACAGGGGGCGATCAGGAAGAGCTGACCTTTCTTGGCCAGCGACACGTGCTTCACATCGAAGTTGAAGTTACGGTCGAAGGTATCGACGATGCACTTGTTGTTGGTGAGTGTCTCGAAGGTCATCGGGGTAATGAAGTGGGTGGCGTTCTGCGTCATGATGACGTGAACGTCGGCATTGAGCTTCACCAGCATCGAGGCCAGATTGGCGATCTTATAGGCAGCGATACTGCCCGTCACGCCTAGTACAATCGATTTTCCTGTCAGCATTTACTGTTCTATTAACAAACCATGCTTCTCGTAGTTGGCCTTGCGGACGATCTTGTTGTCGTGATCGACGAAGAGCACGGTGGGCTTGTGCGTCTTTGCCTCCTCAGGTGTCATCTGGGCATAGGCCATGATGATGATCTTATCCCCAGCCTCCACGCAGCGCGCCGCAGCGCCATTCAGACAGATGATGCCAGAACCAGCCTCGCCGGCAATGGCATAGGTCTCAAAGCGGTTGCCGTTGTCGATGTCGGCAATCTCCACTTTCTCGTATTCCAGGATACCCGACTCGCGCAACAGCTCGGAGTCGATGGTGATGCTGCCCACATAGTCGAGGTCGGCCTGCTTCACCACAGCACGATGTATCTTTGCTTTCAGCAGCGTTATATTCATTTGTTTACGATAAAGTTGTCAATCAATCGTGTCTTACCGATATAGACGGCGATAGCCACCAGGACCTCACCCTCGATCTTCGGGGTGCGCTGGACATTCTCGAAATCTACCACCTCCACGTAGTCGATACGTGCCAGGGGCTCTGTCTCAAGGTTCTCACGGATGATGCTGATCACCTTCTGGGCATCGCGCTCACCCTGCTCGATAGCGGCTTGACCCTTCTTCAGACTCTGAGAGAGGATGAGGGCTGCCTGGCGCTCGGCAGGATTCAGATAGGTGTTACGGCTCGACTTGGCCAGACCGTCAGCCTCACGCACGATGGGGCAAGGAACGATCTCGATCGGGAAGTTCAGGTCGCGTACGAAGCGCTTGATCGTGGCCAGCTGCTGGGCATCCTTCTGTCCGAAGTAGGCACGATCGGGCTGAACAATGTTGAAGAGCTTGCCCACTACTGTGCAGACACCACGGAAGTGGATGGGGCGCACGGCACCGCAAAGCAGCTCGGTGGTCTCTGTGGTATCGATGAACGACGTGAAGTGACCAGGATACATCTCCGACGGCTCGGGATTGAAGATGAGGTTTCCCCCAGCCTCTTCCACCTTCTGCATATCACGGTTCAGATCGCGCGGATAGGCCTCCAGGTCTTCATTGGGACCAAACTGGATGGGATTGACGAATACAGAGACTACCGTACGGTCGTTCTGACTGGCAGACTTGCGGATCAGACTCTGATGACCCTCGTGCAAATAGCCCATCGTGGGCACAAGACCCACACTCAGTCCTTCTTTCCTCCAGGCAGATACCATCTCCCTGACTTCTTTTACAGTCTTAACTACCTTCATATCTTCTATTAGTATTTTAATTCGGGTTCAAAAAGCTCCTGCATCACCTCGTCGCTGACGCCATAGCTCTGCGACTGCTCTGGGAAGGAACGATCCCCGCATTCTTTCTTATATTGTTTGAACGCCTCGAGCAGCACGCTGTGGAGGTCGGCATATTGCTTCACGAACTTGGGAACAAAGCCTCCTGTGTAGCCCAGCATGTCCTGATAGACCAGCACCTGTCCGTCGCAGCCATTGCCAGCACCAATACCAATGGTGAGAGCATGACTCTGCTCAGTAACCAGTTTGGCTAAGGGTGCAGGAACGCACTCCAGGGTGATGGCAAAGGCACCTGCCTCTTCTACGGCCTTGGCATCCTTGAGCAGCTTCTTGGCCTGCTCCAGCGACTTGCCCTGTACCTTATAACCACCTAAGGCATTAAACGACTGAGGGGTGAGTCCGATATGTGCCACCACAGGGATACCTGCCTGTACGATGGCCTTGATACGATCGGCATACTCTACGCCACCCTCCAGTTTCACGGCCTGACAGTTGGTTTCCTTCATAATACGTCCCGCATTGCGCACGGCATCTTCCACAGAAGTCTGATACGACATAAACGGCATATCAATCACCACGAAAGCCTGCTTGGCGCCTCGGCATACGGCCTTACCATGATGAATCATATCATCGACGGTAACAGCAAGTGTGTTTTCGTAACCCAACATGACATTCCCCAGCGAATCGCCTACGAGAATCATGTCAATACCCGCCTCATCCATGATACGGGCAGTGTTGTAATCGTAAGCCGTCAACATGCTCACGGGCTGCTGTCCTTTACGATCCAACAGATCAAAAATGGTTGTTTTCATTTCTTATATTGATGGTTATCCTAACAATCTCCCTTTTATGAATAATCCCCACCAAGGCTGGTGGGGACTATAGATAATAAAGACATAAGTATGCTTTACTTCACCTTCTCCACGATAGCCTTGAAAGCCTCGGGATTGTTCATTGCGAGGTCAGCGAGCACCTTACGGTTGATCTCGATACCGGCCTTGCTGAGCTTGCCCATAAGAACAGAATAGCTCATACCCTCCAGACGAGCGGCAGCGTTGATACGCTGGATCCACAGGGCGCGGAAGTTACGCTTCTTATTACGGCGATCACGATAGGCATAGGTC
>CACZTJ010000126.1 GCA_902784065.1 uncultured Prevotellaceae bacterium
CTTAATCAGTTCCTGTGCTCTTTTCAGTTGCTCGGAAAGTTGGTCGACGTCGAGTTCGTCGTTCTCCATCTTAGTGACAATGGACTGAAGTTCTGCCATTGCCTTTTCGTATTTCTGCTCCTTATCCATATTTATGATGTTATGACTTTAGAATGTATGATGCCCTTGGCCAGTCTCGTTTCTATCTCATCGCCGGGTTGGAGTGTGCTCATATCTTTCACTGCCTTGCCTTGATAGAGGGTGATGCTGTAGCCACGAGCGAGTAAAAGAGAGGGGTCGAGGGCTTTCGTCTTTTCCTCTATTAGTTGCAGATGGTGTTGCTCGGCCATCAGATGTCGGTCGATTAAGATCGGAATCCTTTCTTCTGCCGAATGCAATCTGGCCTGATGCTCGACAATGCGCTGTTGGATTGCAGAGAGCATGCGGTTACTGAGAGAGTCGATCTTGGCCTCCTGTCGAGTTTTTACCATGGAGAATAGTTTTGGGAGTATCTCCTGAACCGTAGCCAATCGCAGTTTCATCGTGGAGAGTTTCTGCTGGGCATAGTGGGTAATCAGACTCTGTGCTCCGTCGATGGTGTCGAGTACGCCTTTCAGATGGTCTATCAGTAGGAGTCTTGACCCGTATGTGGCTGACCATATCGAGAATGCTCTCGTCACGGTCGTGGCCGATGCCCGTGATAATCGGTAGAGGGAAGTTGGCGACGTTCTCAGCCAGTTCGAGGGTGTCAAAGCCGCTCATGTCGCTTGTGGCACCGCCACCTCGGATGATGACGACGCAGTCGAATGGGATATCTGAGTCCTCAGGGTATTCAGGGCTTTCATAACATTCTGAGAAGATTCTCCCGAGGGCAGCGATGATGCTTTGGCTTGTGCCTTCACCTTGCATGACGGCAGGGAAAAGTTGCGTGTGGAACTTAAAGCCGTAGGTGTTGTCGTCCAGTTGATGACTGAAATCGCCATAGCCTGCTGCCGTCTGGCTTGATATCACGGCTATACGCTGACAGAACAAAGGCAATCGCAGTTCTTTTTGCAAATCAAATACTCCCTCCTCTTTTAACTGTCGGATTATTTCCTGGCGTTTGCGGGCCATGTCGCCGAGTGTGAAGGTAGGGTCGATATCCGTTACTATCCATGAGAATCCGTAGGCTTCATGAAAATGGGGGTAAACCTTTAACAGAACTTTCATTCCGGCATGAAGATGTTGGCTTGTGGCTCGTTCGAAGTATGGTCGTATGACCATCCATTTTGGGGCCCAGCATTTGGCTGAAGCCTTGGCGATAGGGGTGGCACTTTGTTCGTCTTTTTGGATGAGTTCCATATAACAGTGACCTCGACTTTCCCTACATTCCGACAACTCAGCCTCTACCCAATACTCATTGGGCATCTCGCACTCAATCACCTCCTTTACCAGTCTGTTGAGTTCGTAGAGGGTTATGTGTTCGCTACTTTTCACCTTTTCGCCTTTCCTATCATATAGGCTCTCCAGAAGTTGGGTACGCCATAGCCAAAGATGTTGTCGGGCTTGTTGTAATTGCTACTGGTTTGTCGTATCAGGTCGATGATCTCAAAAGCCGTCTTCTCTGGCAGTGCCTGCCACAGACATGCTATAAGGCCTGCTACCAGTGGGGTGGAGAATGAGGTGCCCATATCTCTGACAATGCTGCCACGTCCTGATATCAGCGATGCTGGACTGCCGAGGGCCATGACGTCTGGCTTCACACGGCCGTCCTGGGTGGGACCCACACCACTGAATGGGGCATTCTTTTTCTCCATATTCACGGCTCCCACCGTAATGATGTCGTACGCATCGGCAGGAAAGGCGATTTTCTTCCAGGGACCCATACCGCTGTTGCCTGCCGAGTTGACGAGGATCATACCTTTCTTTGCGAGCATCGATGCTGTACGGCTAATCAGGGCAGTCTTGCCGTCGAGGTCGTGCTGGTGATAGTAGTTGGGTATGTCGTAGTCATTGTAGCCGAGGCTGGAACTGATGATATCTGCACCTACGGAGTCGGCAAATTCGGCTGCCATAGCCCAATAGTCTTCTTCTACGGGTTGCTCTGTCTGCTGATCCTCGCATCGCAGCAACCAGTAGCGGGCTTCTGGCGCTGTGCCTATAAGTACTTCTGGCTCGTTGGTAGCCATGGCTGAGAGTACTTTGGTTCCATGATCAGTCTCCTGATAGAAATACTGGCTGTTGGGGTAGACAAAGTCTTTCGTGCCAAGGATGTTGGCACGGCTGATGGCGGGTATGACGTCTGCATTTTGGAAGCCGCCGTCGAGCACGGCTATTGTCATACCTCGTCCTCGATTTCCGATGCTATGCAGACGCTGGCCGGCGAGCATCTCAATCTGTTCCTTGCCATTGCCGTAACTCACTCCCTTGATGCTGTCCCAGGCATTGAACGTGTCGTGATATGTGTGCTTGACATAACGGTCGACAGAGTCGGGCGATACCCACACACATTGGCTTTTGGATACGCAGTCGAGAGTGTCAAGGTGGCTGAGGACCGTGCTGTCGTTGCTATGGATGAGAACGGTATTGTTCCACCGGCTTGTGCCTACCATCACCCATTCCAGTTTAGACTTCTTCTCTCCATTCCTTCTCGCATTCAGTGTCTTGTCTATCAGCCGTAGGTATTTCTGGCTGACGGGCAGGTCTGTGGAGTCAAGTTCTATCTTCTGACGCCTGCGACGCTCAATGGACTTGTGTGACAGCCAGCGCCCTGGGTGTTCAAGTGAATAGGTCGAGCCATGCTTGTCTTTCAGAGTATAGCGCCAGATATAGTATTTGCCTCCAGGATATTTCTTCTTGGAGGTGCTGCCTGCGCTGGAGAGTGTCACCATGAGCGAGACTATCAGTAAGATTAGCAGTCGGAGTCGCATGGCCTTGTTATTTTGGATGCAAAGATAGTGCAAATTGCGAGAAATACCAAATTTATTTGAATATTTCCGTGCTTTAGTCTGCCATCATGGAAAAAAATGTGTAACTTTGCAGCCAGTTAGTAAAATATGGTGTAGATGGACAACAAGCAAGCCGCACTGGAACTGGGTTCAAAGCCTGTGGGACAACTGCTTTGGCAGTATGCCCTGCCTGCTATTGTGGCTATGACGGCATCGAGCCTGTACAATATCATTGACCGTGCGATGATTGGCCAGTTGGTGGGTCCGGAGGCTATTGCAGGCCTCGGTATTACCTTCCCGTTCATGAACCTCAGCGGTGCGTTTGGAGCGGCTGTAGGTGTGGGCGCCTCTACTTGCATCAGTGTAAAACTGGGCCAGAAGGATTACAGGACGGCAGAGAACCTGTTGGGCAATACGGTGACGCTCAACATGATCATTGGTTTCCTGTTCATGGTGGTGTGTCTGATTTTCCTCGATCCGATACTGCGGTTCTTTGGGGCTTCGGATGTTACACTGCCATACGCCCGAGAGTTTATGATTGTTATCCTGCTGGGTAATATGATCACCCACATGTATTTCGGCATGAATGCTGTGTTGAGGGCTGCTGGCAAGCCCCGCCATGCCATGTATTCGGTACTGTTCACTGTTGGAATGAATATCCTGCTTGTCATTGCTTTTGTATGGTGGTTCCGTTGGGGTATCCGGGGGGCAGCACTTGCAACGGTGACGTCGCAGTCGATAGCGCTTTGCTGGCAGATGTGGATCTTCTCGAATAAGAATGAATTGTTGCATCTGAAGCGTGGCATCTATCGGCTGAAAGCCAATCTTGTGAAGAATATCATCAGTATCGGCATCTCGCCATTCCTGATGAACGTGACATCTTGTGTCATCGTGATTTTCATGAATAATCAGTTCGTGCGCTATGGCGGTGACATGGCGGTGGGGGCCTATTCGATTGCAAATTCTGTGGTGATGGTGTTCTTCATGTTCGTGATAGGTATCACCCAGGGTATGCAGCCGATTGTGGGATATAACTATGGTGCGGAGAAGTTTGACCGTATGCTGCGCTGCCTGTTCCTGGCCATCGGATGTGCCACAACCATCTTGCTTGTTGGCTGGTCGCTCTGCATGTTATTCCCCCGTCAGATAGCAAGGATCTTCACTACAGATATGACACTGCTCGACTTGTCGGCACGAGGCATCAAACTGGATATGCTTGTCTTCTTCGTGGTAGGTTCACAGGCTGTGATCACGAATTTCTTCCAGTGTATCGGCAAAGTGAAGATATCAATCTTCCTGAGTCTCTCGCGCCAGTTGTTTCTCTTGCTGCCGATGGCTTATGTGTTCCCTTTGTTCTGGAATCTTGATGGGGTGTGGTACTCGATGCCAGCCTCTGACTTTGGTTCGTTTGCGATGACCATTCCGATGCTGTTATGGTACATGAGGAAGTTTAAAGTGA
>CACZTJ010000127.1 GCA_902784065.1 uncultured Prevotellaceae bacterium
GAGATCCAGCACCTCTTCGATTCGGAGGAATAAAAACGAAAGAGCCCTCGCCGACTGGCGGGGGTTCTTACTTCTGAGGTGCCTGGCGGATTCGAACCGCCGTAGACGGTTTTGCAGACCGTTGACTAAGCCACTCATCCAAGGCACCGATGTTTCATCTTTTGTGCACCTTTTTACGAATGCGGGTGCAAAGGTAGTGATTTTTCCCGACACTGCCAAATGTTTTTCCGATTTTTTCGTTTCTTATTGCATTTTTCCGCCAGAGAGCAGCCCCGGCAGGCCTCGTTTTCGTCTGTCAGGGCTCTGTAGACCCTGTATCCGGCATAGCCTGCCGCCGCCGCCACCACCAGCACTACCACCACCGTCTGCCACATATCACATCTCCTTCCTCGTTCCTCATTCCTCCTTCCTCGTTCCTCATTCCTCCTTCCTCGTTCCTCATTCCTCCTTCCTCGTTCCTCAAAAACCCTATCCCTTCGTCAACTTCCGCAGCAGCAGTTTGTTGATCACCTGAATCCTGTGCCCTTGCTTCTCGATGTCTTCGCGTACATTATTTATATTATTAAAGAAGTCGCTGAAGGCATTGAGCAGGAAGTTGGGCTGTCCTGTATCCTCGGTCATGTCCGGGTCGGTGAGGATGCGTATGCCCTGAGGCTCGATGTGCACGTCCACCTCCTTGCCCGTCATGATGGGGTCGCCGTCGTAGTGGATGGCGCCGGGCTGCTTGCGGCTGATGTGCAGATGCTGGGTGCGGAAGGTCTTGATCTTCGAGTTGTTGGGCAGAGTCTTCATAAACAGGTCGGCGGCTATCTGTGGGGCTTCGAGGGCATCGAAGGGCTCCATGATGATCACGTCCATCTGTCCGTCCTTCATCGTGGCTCCGGGTGCGATGTAGGCGTTGTTGCCGTATTGCGAGGCGTTGGCACAGGCTATGAGGAAGGCCTTGTAGCGGTGCTTGCCGTCATCGCTCTCTACCTCATAGGTTTCGGGCTGGTATTTCAGTCCCTCTTTCAGCACGTTCTCCACGTAGGTGATCGGCCCTCGCTTGCCGCTCTCTGCGAACTTCAGCGAGATGAAGGCATCGAATCCCATGCCGCAGGTGCAGAAGAAGGGCAGGTCGTTGATCACACCGTAGTCGAAGGTCTCGATGTTGCAGGCGTTGATGAGGCCGAGGGCCTTCTTCATGTCCATGGGGATGCAGAGATGGCGGGCCAGCCCGTTGCCCGAGCCGCAGGGCATGATGGCCAGCGCCGTCTGGGTGTGGGTCAGCGAGCGCGCCACCTCGTTCACCGTGCCGTCGCCGCCTACGGCCACCACCACGTCCACCTGCCGCTCGGCGCACTGCCTGGCTATCTCTGCCGCATGGCCGGCATAGCCCGTCAGTTGGATCTCGTAGTCATACAGGTCGTGGTCCAGCCGCTGCTCGATCAGGTCTGGTATCTCATCCTTCGAGTGGGTGCCCGAAATGGGATTGATGATGAAAACGATCTTCTTCTTACTCATATTCACTATGCAAAATTACGAAAATCGGTTAATAATCCAACTAAATATGCAAGAAAAATAGAAAAATAGTACAATTATTAAGAAAAACTTGCACGAATTGATAAAATTTGTGTAACTTTGCACCCTGATAAATTAAAAAGACAACATTACCTATTACAGACAATGGGACAATTAGAAGAGAAATTCAAGAGCTACCGTGTGCCTCAGAAGTTCATGGAAGACGATGTATACCCCTATTTCCGTGCCATCACGGGCAAGCAGGGTACTGAGGTTGAGATGGGCGGTCACAAGGTGCTGATGTTCGGTTCGAACGCCTATACAGGCCTTACTGCCGACCAGCGCATCATCGATGCCGCCAAGGCTGCTCTCGACAAATACGGCTCTGGCTGTGCCGGCAGCCGATTCCTCAACGGAACGCTCGACCTGCATGTGCAACTCGAGAAGGAACTGGCTGAATATATCGGCAAAGACGAGGCCCTCTGCTTCTCTACGGGCTTCTCGGTCAATCAGGGTGTGCTCGCCGTGGTGTGCGGCAAGGACGACTACATCATCTGCGATGACCGAGACCATGCCTCGATCGTAGACGGCCGCAGGCTCTCGTTCGCCAAGCAGTTGCACTACAAGCACAACGACATGGAAGACCTGGAGCGCATCCTCCAGACACTGCCTCACGAGGCCATCAAACTGATTGTCGTCGACGGCGTCTTCTCCATGGAGGGTGACTTGGCCAAACTGCCTGAGATCGTAGAACTGAAGCATAAGTACAACTGTTCGATCATGGTCGATGAGGCTCATGGCATCGGCGTCTTCGGCAAGCAGGGCAGGGGCGTATGTGATCATTTCGGACTGACCGACGAGGTGGACCTCATCATGGGTACCTTCTCGAAGTCGCTCGCCAGCATCGGCGGATTCATCGCCTCCGACTGGGACACGATCAACTTCCTGCGCCACAATGCCCGCTCGTATATCTTCTCCGCATCTAACACGCCTGCCGCCACCGCAGCAGCCATGGAGGCCCTGCACATCATCCAGCGGGAGCCTGAGCGCATCGAGCGCCTGTGGAAGGTGACCAACTACGCCCTGAAGCGCTTCCGCGAGGAGGGCTTCGAGATCGGCGAGACCGAGAGCCCGATCATTCCGCTCTATGTGCGCGATGCCAACAAGACGTTCCTCATGACGTCGCTCGCCTTCAAGGCCGGGGTGTTCATCAATCCCGTCGTGCCACCAGCCTGTGCACCTCAGGACACGCTCGTGCGTTACGCCCTGATGGCTACCCACACCGAGGAGCAAGTGGAGCGCTCGGTCAAGATCCTGAAGAAAATCTTCGTAGAGCAGGGAATTATCAAATAAATTTGCCGAAAAGTTTGCAGGGTTCGCAGAAAATGCGTACCTTTGCACTCGCTTTCGGGCAGACGAGGTGTAGCGCAGTTGGTAGCGTTCCTGGTTTGGGACCAGGCTGTCGCAGGTTCGAGTCCTGTCACCTCGACCATCCTTAAATAATAAACCGCTGATTCATAATGGATTAGCGGTTTTTTTTGTGCTTGCATCCCAAAATCTTGTGTTTCTCATATTATTAGAAAAATGCCGATGCAAGCATCCTCTTCCCTTTCGATTGCTATATTTTCCAGGTTATTCATGACAAGCTGCATGAAGATGGCTATTATATCCTCAATGACAATGATCAGTATTATTGCATTGATTTTGCCAATAAGGTTATTCTGAACATGGAGGAAGCTGGCCTTGACGTTGACCGTCTGAAGAGACGACAGACAAAGCAGGAGAATGCCCAGATTCACCCATCTTCACTACAACAGTCATCGTCTAAACCTAATATCCTGCGACCCGTTCGTAAAGCCCTTCAGCAACAAGGTGGCTCAAAGGATGGCAGTCGTGAACATGAGGTTGGAGGTCATGGCAACTACGATGAGATAGATGACGAGCGTAAGTTAAAGAGATAACCCTGTGATCAACGGCTTTATTTCTCGCTCAAAGATACCCTTCTCCACGATCCTGTAGTGTGGATGGTAGGCTTCTCGGTATTCAGGCGAATGACTGATGGCATATTTGCCTGCAGAGGGGATGCTTTCTATGAACTGCTTGTCTTTGTCATAGTTAGGCAGCTGGAGTTGCATCTGCTCGATCGTGCCAATAATCACGTGCCATCGGTCACACCATGACTCAACAGAAGGACGTTCCGAAGTGTTAGCACTGCGGATGAAGGCATCGAGCAGCATGTCCTCCTTTATCAGACCTTCCTTGATAGCCCTGATGATGCTCACACGGACATAACGCCCATTAATTAAGCAATGACAGTTTGTAACAATCTGATACGCATTTTTGTTAAATTGCAAGCAAAATGATATTTTGATAGATTAAATACTTTACAATATGAAAGCAGATAGATGATTTATCAATCAAATTGCAAACGATACAACGCTTGTATCTGTTTTTCTTTGTACCTTTGCCGACGGATTATTATATAGTAAGGTAAAAGGTATGAATATAAGGATAACAGAACTGACGGACAGCCGAGATTCGGTTAACAAGTGGATGGAGCGCTATGGTGTACGCTTTGGTGTTTACAAGAACGGTGTGTTCAATGAGCAACTTTTCCCATTTGACCCCGTTCCCCGTGTCATTGGAAAGGATGACTGGGCTTATCTGGAAAAGGGTTTGAAGCAGAGAGTGCAGGCACTGAACAAATTTCTGTGGGATGTGTATCATGAGAAGAAAATCATAAAAGACGGTATCGTACCCGAGGAATTCGTCTATTCGTCGAAAGGCTATATGCCAGAGTGTGAACGAATCAGTCCGACGGGTGGCGTATATGCCCACATAGCAGGAATTGACTTAGTGGAAGGAAAGGACGGCCAGTGGTATGTATTGGAGGACAACCTGCGCATACCGAGCGGAGCCAGCTATCCGATGATTGCGCGGCAGATAACGCGTCGTGTCGCCCCATCCACCTTTGCCTCGCATACCATCGCAGAGAACCGGGGATATGCCGACCTGCTGCGCGAAATGATGGATGAGATGAATGACGGACGGGGAATCTCTGTCATCCTGACCCCAGGACGTTATAATTCTGCCTACTTCGAGCATTCCTATTTAGCTGAGAAGACAGGGGCGATGCTGGCCTATCCCGGCGACCTGTTCGTGGAGGATAACAAGGTTTATTATTCGGGTATCTATAAGGAACGCACCCGCGTAGGTTGTATATACCGCCGCGTCAGCGATGAATACATGGACCCGTTGGTGTTCGAGGCATCGTCACTACTCGGCATACCCAATGTGATGCAGGCTTACAAGGCTGGCAACGTGGCACTTGTCAATGCCATCGGAAACGGAGTGGACGACGACAAAGGCATCTACTATTTCGTGCCGAAGATGGTGGAATACTATCTGGATGAGAAGCCCATCCTTCAGAACGCACCGACCTACCTGCCATATTTC
>CACZTJ010000128.1 GCA_902784065.1 uncultured Prevotellaceae bacterium
TCAAGAAGCCCATGAGCCTTGAAGAGGTCTATGCCGCTAAAGGTAATCGTCAATAAACTAAAAACTCTAAACAAAATGATAGCACAACGTCTTGAAGACCTCCGAGAGGTGATGCGTCGTGAGCATCTCTCGGCCTTTATTTTCCCCAGCACCGATCCCCATCAGGGTGAATATGTCCCTGACCACTGGAAGGGGCGTGAGTTTATTTCAGGATTTACCGGCTCGGCAGGCACGGCAGTGGTGACGATGACGTCAGCGGCCCTGTGGACGGACTCCCGCTATTTCCTGGCGGCTGAAGAGCAACTGAAAGGGACTGAGTTCCAGTTGATGAAACTGAAGATGGAGGGTACGCCGACTATTCCTGAGTGGATAGGCAAGGAGTGTGGCGCGGGAGCCGAGGTGGGCATAGACGGCTGGTGCAGTTCTGCCAATGCCGTGAAGGACCTGATAGCCGACCTGCGTAAGGAAGGAGGTATCACCGTCCGTACCAATCTGGATCCGCTGAAGCAGATCTGGCGTCAGCGCCCTGCTATTCCTGAGAACCCCGTTGAGATATTCCCTATGGAATATGCAGGGGAATCGGCAGGCAGTAAGATTGGCCGTATCCGCCAGGCTTTGCGCAAGCAGCATGCTGACGGTATGCTGATGGCTGCCCTCGATGATATCGCCTGGACACTGAACCTGAGGGGTACGGACGTCCATTGCAATCCCGTCTTCGTCAGTTACCTGCTGATTTCCTCGAATCGTGTCACCTTATATATCAATAAGGCAAAACTGACTCCAGAGGTGTCCGCCTATCTGAAGGCAGAAGGCATCAGCGTGGAAGACTACGAACAGGTGAAGGAAGGACTGAAGGCATACTTTGAATACAATATCCTGCTCGATCCCGATGAGGTGAACTATACGCTGTATGAGGTGGTGAGGAGCAAGGGCCGGCAAAATGGTGCCCCTGCCACGGAAATCGTTGAGGAAGAGTCGCCCGTGAAGCGGATGAAGACCATAAAGAATGAGACTGAGATAGCGGGTTTTAGATCGGCGATGCTGAAAGACGGCATCGCAATGGTAAAGTTCCTTCATTGGCTTTCCGGCTATATCGGGAAACCTGAGATTTCAGAACTGACAGAGATTAGTGTCGATCAGAAACTGACGGGCCTTCGTGCTGAACAGCCGTTGTATCGTGACATCTCCTTCGACACGATTGCCGGCTATGGTGAACATGCTGCCATCGTACACTACGAAGCGACGCCAGAGACGGATATCCCCTTGCGGCCGAAAGGCATGCTGCTGCTCGACAGCGGTGCCCAGTATCTCGACGGTACGACGGACATCACCCGTACCATCGCACTCGGACCACTGACAGAGGAAGAAAAGAAAATCTACACCTTGGTATTGCAAGGACATATTCAGATAGAACTCTGCAAGTTCCCCAGCGGCTCCAGCGGTACTCAGATCGACATTCTTGCCCGCAAGTATATGTGGCGGGAGGGATTGAATTACTTGCATGGCACAGGTCACGGCGTGGGTACCTATCTGAATGTCCATGAGGGACCTCACCAGTTCCGAATGGAGTGGAAGCCCGCCCCACTGGTGGCAGGTATGACCATCACTGATGAGCCTGGCATCTATCTGCCTGGCCGTTGTGGTGCCCGTACGGAGAACACCCTGCTCATCGTGCCCTATAAGGAAACGGAGTTCGGTAAGTTCCTGCAGTTCGAGTCGCTCACTCTCTGTCCCATCGACAAGACTCCTATCATCCGTGAGATGATGCTGCCAGAGGAAATCGACTGGCTCAACCAATACCATCAGCGTGTCTTCGATACCCTCGCGCCCCATCTCTCTTCCGACGAGATTGAATGGCTCCGCACCGCCTGCGCCCCCTTGAAGGTTCGATAATCTGTCTGATTTAGGGGAAAAATGCATCTTTATTATATAAAATTTTGCAAAAGATTTGCTTGTTTCGTGAAAATGTTGTAACTTTGCACCCGCTTTTCGTGGCACCTGTGCCAGAGGCAGTAAGTTTAACATAAAATTTTAAAGCAAAAGACAAATGATTATTGTACCGGTAAAAGAAGGCGAGAACATCGAGAAGGCCCTCAAGAAGTTCAAGAGAAAGTTCGAGAAGACAGGGGTTATCAAGGAATTGCGCCGTCGCCAGCAGTTCGATAAGCCGTCTGTACTGAAGCGCCTGAAGATGGAGCACGCCATTTACGTACAGCAGCTTCGTACTAACGAGGAATAAAAAAAGTCCCCGAAAAATTTGGTGGTCTCAGAAATTCTTCGTAAATTCGTAGCCGAAAACAGAATGTTTCTAAAATTCTGTGAAAAGGCAAGAGAATGATAGACCAGTTTCTAAACTACCTACGCTTCGAGCGGAATGCGTCACCGCAGACCGTGCAGACATACGAGGATGCCCTGAGGGAATTTGACTCGTATCTGACTTTTAGGGAAAGCGGGCTCTCTTTAGGGACGGTGGACACCGACCTGATCCGTGACTGGATGGAGAGTCTGATGGACAGAGGAAACAATGCATCAACGATTAATAAGAAGTTGAGTGCATTGCGTTCCTTTTTTCGCTTTGCCCTGAAGCGGGGACTGGTGGAGAAAGACCCGGCTCATGCTGTGACGGGACCGAAGAAGTCAAAACCCCTGCCGCAGTTTCTCCGTGAGGGGGAGATGGACCGTCTGCTCGACGATATCGAGTGGGGAGACAGTTTCAAGGATGTTCGCGCGCGTACATTAATATTATTATTATATGAGACGGGCCTTCGTCGTTCGGAACTGACAGGACTGAATGATGCCGATGTGGATTTCGAGATCGGCCAACTCAAGGTGACAGGTAAGCGCAATAAGCAGCGTATCGTGCCCTTCGGTGCGGAACTGGCTGAGACCCTCAAGCGATATATCGCGATGCGCGATGAAACGTTGAAGGGCGATTGCGATGCTCTGTTCCTGAGCGACAAGGGACATCGGATGACGGGTCGGCAGGTGTATCAGATCGTGCATCAGCATCTGACGGGAGCCACTTCGCTGAAGAAGCGTTCTCCCCATGTGCTGCGACATACTTTTGCCACGGCTATGCTGAACAACGGGGCAGGGCTTGAGAGTATCAAGAACCTGCTGGGGCATGAGAGCGTCAGTACGACGGAGATCTATGCCCACACGACGTTCGAGCAGTTGAAACGAGTTTATGAAGAGGCTCATCCCAGAGCCTGAACCTTATTATTAACCCTTTAAAAATTGGAGGTAACTATGGAGATTAAGATCCAGTCGATTCACTTCGACGCTACTGAGAAGTTAGAGGCGTTCGTCGAAAAGAAGGTCGCCAAGTTGGAAAAGTCATTTGAGGATATACAGAAGGTGGAGGTGCAACTGAAAGTAGTGAAGCCGGCTACGGCTCAGAACAAGGAGGCGAGCCTCTCCGTCGCCGTGCCTGGAAGCACGCTGTTTGTAGAGAAGACCAGTGACACTTTTGAGGAAAGTATCGACCTCTGCGTGGATTCCATGCGTGCCCAACTGCAGAAATTCAAGGAAAAATTGAGGAATAGATAAAAAAATACTCGAAAAGTTTTGGTAATTCAAAAATAAGTAGTAACTTTGCAGCCGTTTTCCGACAGGTCGTAAATCTGAAGAAGAGAGCGGCTGCTTAGAAAAGCCTCTTTAGCTCAGTTGGCCAGAGCACGTGATTTGTAATCTCGGGGTCGTTGGTTCGAATCCGACAAGAGGCTCAAAGACTTCGGTGGTTCGAATCCATCAGCACCCACATCAAGAGACATGCTGCGGAAATAGCTCAGTCGATAGAGCACTAGCCTTCCAAGCTGGGGGTCGCGGGTTTGAGCCCCGTTTTCCGCTCAAAGTCGCGAGCAAGTGAGAGCAGTAAGTGAGTTTGACTGCCGAACGAGAGCGGCTTGGCGTTGTAAAGCGCAACTCGCTGTAATAGCTCAGTGGTAGAGCACTTCCTTGGTAAGGAAGAGGTCCTGAGTTCAACTCTCAGTTACAGCTCTCTTGTTTGAGAGGAGGAGACTGAAAATTCAGAATTTATATACATTTAATAACAACAACAAAAATGGCAAAAGAGAATTTTGTGCGCACCAAACCGCACGTAAACATTGGTACTATCGGTCACGTTGACCACGGTAAGACAACTCTGACTGCTGCTATCACCACCGTTCTGGCAAAGCAGGGTCTCTCTGAGGTTAAGTCATTCGATCAGATTGACAACGCTCCTGAGGAGAAGGAGCGCGGTATCACTATCAACACCGCTCACGTAGAGTATGAGACTGCAAAGCGTCACTATGCTCACGTTGACTGCCCGGGACACGCTGACTATGTGAAGAACATGGTAACTGGTGCTGCCCAGATGGATGGTGCTATCCTCGTTGTTGCTGCAACTGACGGTCCTATGCCTCAGACTCGTGAGCATGTCCTGCTCGCTCGTCAGGTAAACGTTCCCCGTCTGGTTGTGTTCCTGAACAAGTGTGATATGGTTGAGGATGAGGAGATGCTGGAACTCGTTGAGATGGAGGTTCAGGAGATTCTCGCTCAGTATGAGTTCGAGGATGATACTCCTATTATCCGTGGTTCTGCCCTCGGTGCACTGAACGGTGTTGAGAAGTGGGAGCAGAAGGTGATGGAACTGATGGATACCTGCGACACATGGATCCAGGAGCCTCCCCGTGCTACTGACAAGCCCTTCCTGATGCCTGTTGAGGACGTGTTCTCTATCACAGGTCGTGGTACTGTTGCTACTGGTCGTATCGAGACTGGTGTGATCCACGTGGGTATCGAGACTGGTGTGATCCACGTGGGTGATGAGGTCGAACTGCTCGGTCTCGGTGAGGACAAGAAGTCAGTTGTCACTGGCGTTGAGATGTTCCGTAAGATCCTTGACGAGGGTCAGGCTGGTGATAACGTAGGTCTGCTGCTCCGTGGTATCGATAAGAACGAGATCAAGCGCGGTATGGTGCTCTGCCATCCGGGTCAGATCAAGCCCTTCAAGAAGTTCAAGGCTTCTATCTATGTCCTGAAGAAGGAAGAGGGTGGTCGTCACACTCCATTCGGAAACAAGTATCGTCCTCAGTTCTACCTCCGCACCATGGACTGCACAGGTGAGATCACTCTGCC
>CACZTJ010000129.1 GCA_902784065.1 uncultured Prevotellaceae bacterium
AGCTTCTGACCTGGCCAGGGGATTCTGGTCTCAGCAGGCGCCATCGTGATGTTCTCGATGCCGGACAGACCTAACTTGCCTCCCTTGTTGCCTTTGATGTAGGCCGTTCCCCTGACGTACATACCAAAATTCACATAGGAGCTCTCAAATTCCATCTCAAGGCGCGTCTCCGTGCTGGAGCAGGCTACGCGTGCAATCTTGGTATTCGTGACCTTCTTGTTCACATACACAGGGTTCTCGCGTACATAGCGATAGGCTGAATAGTCGGGCAAGATGGTCTTGGCATTGTTCAAGACGCTGGGGCCGTCGTCGGTACGGCCTGCCTTCTCATAAAGACCGTTGATCTTTCGGGTGATCATCATCTGGTCGGAATAACCGTACTTGCAGTTCAGCTTGGCTGCCTCCTCGTATTTCTCGAGGGCATTCTCCCAATACTCGCCCGTCTCATAGTCCTTGGCACTTTCCATCGCGTCCTTGAAGCTCTGTTCATACTGTGCCTTCTCCTGGGCCTGGATCTCCATCTGCTTCTTACGCTCGGCAGATTCGATAGTATGGTTAAGAACACCAAACACACCACTAATGGTTGATGTGGTGTTCCAGTTGGTCCACTGTGCCTGAGCTGGCATGACTATTGCAAAGCCCAATGCGATTACAAGCAAACTTTTCTTCATGACTGTAACTGATTAAATATTACATACCTGCGGCTGCAATCCATTCATAGATACATGAGCAGATGCCAAAGAGGGCTACACCAGCGGTGCAGAGCGCCATCGAGATCTTGGTGTTGACATCGCTCTGGAAGGTGGGCAGCGGACTGTCGGTCTTGATGATGTACATCGCCTTCACAATCAACAGATAGTAGTAGAGTGACACAACCGTGTTGACGAGGGCTACAAATACCACGAAATAGGCTGCGGCACTACCCTGCTGAGCGGCTGCCATGAACACGAAGAACTTCGAGAACATACCAGCGAAAGGCGGGATACCAGCCAGAGAGAACAGCGCCAGCGTGAGCAGGAACGACAGTTTGGGGTTGGTCTGATAGAAACCGTTGTAGGCTGCCATATCCGTGCGACCACCATTGTTACGCTCCACCACGTTGATGACTGTGAACACAGCCATATTGGCAACGATATACACGAGCACATAGTATGTAAGGGCTGCGATACCCATCTGACCATTACCTACCACTGCCAGCATGATATAACCGGCCTGAGAGATAGAGCTGAACGCCATGAAGCGCTTGAGCTCGCTCTGACGGATGGCAAAGAGGTTGGCTACCGTGATAGACAGTACGATGACGATGTAGAGCAGATACTCCCAATAGGCCACCAGCGGCTGGAACACCTTCATCAGGATGATGCACAGCGTGAGGGCTGCGGCTCCCTTGGAGATGACGCTAAGGTAACCGGTGACAGGCGTGGGCGCTCCCTGATAGGTGTCGGCTGTCCAGAAGTGGAAGGGCACGAGAGAGATCTTGAAGCCCAGGCCACTGAAGAAGAACACGAGACCCATGATGGCAAGCGGAGAAGTCTTGATGGCTGTAGCCACGTCATCGAAATAGAGTGTACCGGTAGCGGCATAGATAAAGGAGATACCAAAGAGCATGATACCGCTGGAGAAGGTTGCCACAAGGATGTACTTGGCAGCACCCTCGGCACTGTTCTTACGGTCCTTGTCGAAAGCCACCATACATGCCAGAGGCACTGAGGCCATCTCAAGACCAAGGAAAAACATCAGGAAGTTGCCTGAAGACATCATGACAAACATACCGAGCAGCGTGCTCAGAATCAGCATATAGAACTCACCGGCCAGCTGTTTCCGTGTGGCTACCCAAGGTTGGGCCATCAACACGACAATCAATGTACCGAAGGCCAGGATGGCTTTCATCACATTCACGGCAGGCGTGGCGACATAGAGACCGCCAAAAGCCTCTGCAGGATCGGCCAGCAACACGATGCGCACCGGCAGAACAACCAACAGGGCTGCAGTCACGGCATAAAGTACATCGCACTTCTTCTCGCTACGGTGCATGATGAAATCAACAGCAAACACTGTTAACAGAATGAGCACGAGATAGAACTCGGGTACCATTTTAAGAAAATCACTATAATTCATATCTTTCGTCCTCCTTCTTTACATTACACCAATAGACTGAAGAATCGTGCCAGCGGCAGGCGAGATCATATCACTGAACAGGAACGGTGCACAACCGAGACCAGCCACGCAGAAGATGAGGCAGATCACTGCGACGCGCTCATCCCATGTAGCATCGGTAAGCTCAAGGAAGTGCTTGTTCTCAACCTCACCATACAGGATCTTACCAACCACGCGCAGGATATAGACCGCCGTTACAACGATCGACATACAGGCGATGATGGTAGCCACCATGCGGAACGAGTTGTTAGGATCACCAACCAGAGGCTCGGCACCGAAGGCACCCACAAAGATGGTCATCTCAGCAATGAAGCCAGAGAAGCCTGGCAGACCGAGGTTGGCGAGACCTGCGATGACATAACCTACAGCGAGGAAAGGCATGATCTTCATCAGACCAGCCAGCTCGCGGATATCACGGGTGTGGGTACGACCGTAGATCATACCGATGAGGGCAAAGAAGAGAGCCGTCATCAGACCGTGAGAGAGCATCTGCAGGATGGCACCTGTGACAGCCGTCTGACTCATCATGAGCAGGGCGAAGAGCACCAGTCCGCAGTGAGACACTGAAGAGTAGGCATTAATATACTTCAGGTCGGTCTGCACACAAGCACTCAGGGCACCATAGACCACAGAGATCGTGGTGAGGATCAGGAAGATCCACGACAGATCCTGAGCGGCATCAGGCAACAGATACATGGCTACACGGAAGCAGCCGTAGCCTCCGAGCTTCATCAGCACACCAGCATGGAGCATCGACACGGCGGTAGGCGCAGAGGCGTGACCGTCGGGTGACCATGTGTGGAACGGGAACAGGGCTCCCAGCACACCGAAGCCGATGAAGATGAAGGGGAAGAAGATGTTCTGGATCCAGCCGGGGATGGCGTGGGCAGCAGCAATCGTGGTCAACTCGAACGTGTAGTTGCCGCTGTACTGACCATTGAAGAAGTAGATGCCCAGCAGACCGAGAATCAGCAGTGCCGATCCTCCCATCAGCATGAGCGTCAGTTTCATGGCTGAGTACTCCTTATGGCCTGAACCCCAGACACCAATCAACAGGTACATCGGGATGAGGGCCACCTCGTAGAACATGAACATCGTGAAGAGGTCGGTGCTGATGAAGAAGCCATAGACACCCGTTGACAGCAGCGTGAACCAGAGGAAGTACTCCTTGGTGAGCGGCTTGAGCTGCCAAGAGGCGAAGGTACCTGTGAACACGATGATGCTCGACAGGAGCAGCATGACCACAGAGATGCCATCGACACCGACGGAATAAGCGATATTGAGCGGACGGAACCAAGGCGTGCTGTAAGTGAGCAGCATCTCGGCCGTATTGCCACCAGCACGCTGCTGGATGAAATAGATCGTCAGCCAGATTGAGAGGGCCAGCAGGCAGGATGCGCCAGCCACCATCACACCACGCACCTGATTCAGGTTCTTGGCCAACCAGAGGCCAAGCAGCATCAGCGCGGGAATTACTACGAATAATGTTAATATACTCATATC
>CACZTJ010000130.1 GCA_902784065.1 uncultured Prevotellaceae bacterium
CAGTACATGGTGCATGTGGATGTGGCCAAGTGTAAGCAGGCAGGCATAGCGCCAACCACGGTGCTCACCACACTTCAGGGTTACTATGGTGGACTCTATGGATCAAACTTCAACTCGTTTGGTAAACTCTATAAGGTGATGATTCAGGGCTTACCTGAAGCACGTATGACGCCAGAGTCGCTGAATAGTATATATGTACGCACGCCTGGCGGTATGTCTCCTATTAAAGAGTTCTGTAATCTGGAGCGTGTTTACGGACCTTTGAACATCAACCGCTTCAACCTGTTTACTTCTATTAATGTAACGGGTACAGTAGCCAATGGATATTCTACGGGTCAGGCCTTGCAGGCTATTCAGGAGGTTGGTGAGCAGGTTCTGCCAACAGGATATACCTACGACTTCTCTGGTTTGACGCGTGAGGAGGCCAAGGCTTCTAATTCTACAGCTATCATCTTCCTGCTGTGTTTCATCTTCATCTATCTGATCCTGTCAGCACAGTACGAGTCGTATATCCTGCCTTTGTCGGTGGTACTCTCTGTACCTTTCGGTCTGGCAGGCTGTTTCCTCTTTACGCAGCTCTTCGGCCATTCCAACGATATCTACATGCAGATCTCGCTGATCATGCTGATTGGTCTGTTGGCTAAGAACGCCATCTTGATCGTACAGTTCGCCCTGGAGCGTCGTCAGACGGGTATGGCCATCACCTGGTCGGCCGTACTGGGAGCCGCCGCCCGTCTGCGTCCTATCCTGATGACCTCACTGGCCATGGTGATCGGTCTGCTGCCGATGATGTTCGCCTCGGGTGTGGGTAAGAACGGTAACCAGACGCTGGGTGCTGCAGCCGTGGGCGGTATGCTCATCGGTACCATCCTGCAGATCTTCGTCGTTCCTACGCTGTTTGTCATCTTCCAGTCACTCCAGGAGAAGATCAGTCCGCTGAAGTTCGAGGATGAGGAGAATGAGGAGGTGGCTGCCGAGCTGGCTCAGTATGCACATGCTAAACCTGTAGATTATGAATTGGAAAAGTAATATGAAGAAACTAGTGATGTTTTTGTCTGCAGCGTTATTGCTGTCGAGCTGCGGACTCTATAACAAATATGAGCGTCCGACAGTGGATACCGAGGGTCTGATCCGTGATCCTCTTTCACCCACCGATACGCTGGCAGTAGCGCCTCAGGACACCGCCTCCTTTGGTAACCTGCCCTGGCGCAGTGTCTTCACCGACCCTCAGTTGCAGCAGCTCATCGAACAGGGCCTGGAGCGTAACACCAACCTGTTGAACGCTGCTCTGACCGTCAAGAGATACGAGGTCATGCTGTCAGCAGCCAAGTTGGCCTTCCTGCCTGCTGTCACCATCGGTTCTCAGCAGAACATGGGTTCGATCTCCACGCTGCATACCGATCCATCAGTGGAAACCAAGAGCTATTCCATTCCCGTTTCCGCTTCATGGACCCTCGATCTCTTCGGCAACATCCTGTCGCAGAAGCGTTCCACGCAGATGAAGCTGCTGGGCTACAAGGACTATCAGATGTCAGTCCGTGCCCAGGTCATCAGTGGTATCGCCAACAGCTACTATACCCTGTTGATGCTTGACGAGCAGCTCCGCATTACGAAGGAGATGGCGGGGATGGCAAAACGGACGTGGGAGATCACTCAGCAGCAGTTTGAACTGGGTCGTGCACGTGCCAACGCTGTGCTCAGTTCTGAGGCAGCCTATCTCTCTACGCTAACGAAGATTAACGACTTTGAGCGCCAGATCCGTTCCACCGAGAATGCCCTCTCGTTGCTTATCGGACAGGCAGGTCAGCAGATCCCCCGTTCTACACTGGCCGAGCAGTCACTGCCCAACGAGTTTGCCGTAGGCGTGGGTGTCGCCTTGCTTAAGAACCGTCCCGACGTACATAATGCCGAGATGAATCTGGCTTCCTGCTTCCACGATATCCAGACAGCCCGCTCTAAGTTCTATCCCACCATTACCATCGGTGCCTCTGCGGCTTTCACCAACAACAATGGTAACGTGAACCCCGGCAAGTGGCTCACCACACTGTTTGGCTCGCTCACGCAGCCAGTCTTCCAGCGCGGTGCCCTGATCGCTGGTCTGAAGGTCAGCAAGTTGCAGTATGAGCAGGCTTTCAACACCTGGCAGAACACCATCCTCAAAGCAGGAAATGAGGTGTCAGATGCCTTGGTGAACTACAACCAGTACGATGCCAACTCAAAGATAGAGGCGCAGCGTGTCGAGGCACTGGCGAAGGCCGTCGATGCCACCATCGAGCTCTACCATTCTAAAGGCATCACCTATCTGGAGGTGCTGACTGCCCAGTCGCAGCTCCTCTCTGCTCAGCTCACCCTGGCCGCTGACGACTTCAGCAAGATGCAGTCGGTAGTCAGCCTCTACACAGCGCTTGGTGGCGGTGGTAAATAAGTTAACAATTAAGAGTTAAGAATTTATGGCAAGCGAAATATCCCCCAAAGCTGAGATAAGCCCAAAGGCAAAGATCGGCAACAACTGTAAGATATTCCCCTTCGTATATATCGAGGACGATGTGGAGATTGGCGACAACTGTATCATCTTCCCCTTTGTCTCGATTTGCGACGGCTCACGTATCGGCAACAACAACAAGATCCACCAGGGCAGTGTGATTGCTGCCCTGCCGCAGGACTTCAACTACCGTGGTGCCAAGTCCTACGCAAAGATCGGTAATAACAATGTGATTCGTGAGAATGTGGTCATCAACCGCGGTACGAATAAGGATGGTTGCACTGTGATTGGTAACGATAATTTCCTGCTCGAAGGTACCCATATCAGTCATGACACCGTTGTGGGCGACCACTGTGTGTTTGGCTACGGCACCAAGATTGCAGGCGACTGTGAGATTGGCAATGGTGTGATCTTCTCATCCGGAGCCATCCAGAATGCCAACACCCGTGCCGGCAGACTCTCTCTGATCCAGGCTGGTTGTACCTTCTCCCACGATGTGCCGCCATTTGTCATCGCCGGTGGTAATCCCATGACCTATGGCGGTCCTAACACCACGATGATGAAAATCGCAGGTATCGACGAGAAGGTGCAGAAGCACATTGCCAATGCCTATCGTCTGCTCTTCCACGGAAAGACCAGCGTGATCGATGTCATCAAGCAGATCAAGGATCAGGTGCCCGATGGCCCCGAGATCCAGACCATCATCACCTTCCTCGAGCACACAAAACGAGGCATCATGTGTAAGTGATCCTATATCATAGAAACAAGAATCCCCGCTGAAAGGCGGGGATTTTAGTTTTCTAGTCATTTCGAAAGGCTACGGGTAGGCGTAGCCTTAATGTCATTTCGACTAAGCGAAGCGCATGGAGAAATCTCTTCGCTTCGTCCAAGAAATCTTATGAGACCTCTCGACTACGCTCGAGGTGACAAAGTGGATGTCGAGATGACATGGGGAATGTCAGCCGCGAGGCTCGCTCTGCTAACTTCTTGTAGTTTCCTGATTTAGGTTGACTACCCCTTGTCTAAACCCTAAGATTAGTTGACTCGGTTAAACGTTAAAACTTTTTTTTGTTGACTGCACTCTTT
>CACZTJ010000131.1 GCA_902784065.1 uncultured Prevotellaceae bacterium
GTTCTCGTAGGTGTAGTCTTCTTGCCGTGTTTTCTCGTTGGTCACGGGATTCACCGCGTAGACCGTGTAGGAGTTTGAGATTTGCTGCTGTGCGCCACGTTGTGGCTGAGCGCCAACTGTGAGCGCCATCATTGCTCCGAGGAGCGAAAGGTAGATCTTTTTCATGAGCATAATTGTTTAGTTAATAATTATCTGCGGCAAAGATACGAAAAAAACACATACCATGCAACCTTTTGCAGGAAAAAGTTTTTACCGTCGTGTCACGTCGGGACAGGAGTGCTGTGCGCTGGAGAAACATGTAAATCGAAATTCCGATTGACATCGTGAAAGCCGAGGTAGTCGGTGGGACAGGTGATTGGGGCATTATACCCATGCGCCTGTCCCACTGACTATGTTGTGTTCTTTGTGTCCACTTAATAAGCCAGTTCAGCCTCTCTGGCGAGTACTTGTCGGATAAATGCATTGATAGACATACCTGCCCTTTGGGCAAGCATGGCGATGGCACTATGAATCTCGGGGGAGACTCGTACATTAAAAGTACCACTGTAAGGCTTGGCTGGTTCTACACCGCGAGCAGCGCAACTTGCCAGATAGTCATCCACGGCGCCTTCGAAATCCTGACGCAGTTCATTCACGTCCTGTCCTTCGAAGGTAATACAGTCGCGGCTCATCCCCATCACCTTTCCATAGAGGCAATTATCCTCTTCACTATACTCCACGCTACCGGTGTAGCCCTTGTACTTCATGTAACCCATAATCCTTAATCCTCCTTTTCTTTTAAATAACCGTTAGTTGTCAAATACGAAAGCACTTGTCTCATAACATAGCCCTTAATGATGTTCGCAGGATGAGGCTTGTGCATAATATAGCTCTTACCGTCTTTTGCGTGGACGAACTCTACTCTTGAGCCAGATGTCGCTCCCTTATTGTCCAATTCGAAACCACACTGTTTGAACAATGCTGTCATCTCCTCAAAAGTGAAGTCACGAGGTAGGTTCCTGAATCGCTTAATAAGTTTGTCTTTCTTATTCATTTATTCCTATTTGGGTGCAAATGTAACTAAAAATAGTTGCAACGCCAAATAATTTGGTGAAAATCTGCGCATTTTAACAGAAACATGTAAATCGAAATTCCGATTGACATCGTGAAAGCCGAGCAAGCGCACACGGGGTCATGTCACACGGGGACAGGAGTGCTGTGCGCTTGGCGTCACGAATCGTTACCCCATGATTTATGACCGTATGTTTCGTACGGCCATCTAACAAAAAGCACCGTCGCAATCGCGACGGTGCTATGGAAGCATCTCACAAAGGGTCAGACCTTCTGTGAGCACCCTGTCCTTTTAGGGGACTGGAGTCAGCGTCCATGTGTCGGTAGTTGAGATGGTGAGATTTAAGCCACCATAGTTTCCTGCTACCATCGTCGATGGAGACCAACTCGTACCATCGAAAACCTGCACAGAGCCAAATTGAATTTCTCCACAAGTACCACCATCAGTTCCAATGCCAATGCTATTGAGTGCATCATTGCCCTTCGTGGCAACCACCTGGATTATCTCAGTAGTGATTGTAATTTTGCCGCAGATACCCTCCTTGCAGCTGCCGATGCCAGCAGCCATATCTCCACCTTTGGCGCTGGTGATAGTGCCACCGCTGATGGTGATGCCATTGCAGATTGAACTGCTACTCAATCCACTACCGATGCCCGCGGCTTCTGAGCCGCCCGTGGTGCTGATGATAGTACCACCGCTAATGTTGATTTTACCACATTTTGAATCACCAAATCCACTACCGATGCCAGCGCCACCATCTCCGCCCTTAGCGCTGGTGATAATGCCACCGCTGATGGTGATATCACCACAGATGGAATTACTCGAAAGTCCCGATCCACTGCCGATGCCAGCAGCCCTAAGCCCACCTTTGGCGCTGGTGATAGTACCACCGCTGATGGTAATATCACCACACTCAGAAGAAGGTCCGCTGCCGATTCCAGCAGATGAAAATCCTCCTTCGGCTGTGACGGTACCACCGCTAATAATAATCTTCCCACAGGTACTCGATTTATCTCCGCTGCCAATTCCTGCAGCATTGCCTTTGCCTGTAGCAGTAACAATACCACCGTTAATAGTGATATCACCACAGTCAGATTTTCCACCGCAACCAATACCAGCAGAATTATTCCCGCCTGTAGCTGTGATATCGCCTCCATTAATCACGATATTACCACAGGAGATAGGAAAACCGGCAAAATTACCACTACCAATACCAGCACCATCATCATAGCCGATGGCGGTGAGTTTGTCAGAATCGGTGCCTTTGATAGTGAGTGTCTTATTCTCAGGAACATGGATGCCTGGATAACCGTAAAAGCATCCCTTCACAGAGTTGGTGCCTTTCAGAATAATGGTGGCACTGCCAACGCAGTTAATGCCTGCCCATTGGCAGTCAAAATCATCTGCACCAACGATTGTCACATCCATAAGCGTGATGGTTGCATTGTCGGCAATGGATAGTTTGTACTTCTGCGTCGCGTCGAGCGTGCCTGTCAGAATGTCGCCGTCCTGAGCTTCGTAGGCGGCTTCTAACCTGGCGAGGTTGACCGTTTTTGTCATCGTCAGTGTCGACTGATAGAACTTGCCTGCGGTGAGACTGACGCCGTTGTGAGTGACAGTATAAGTGCCAACTTCGGTGCCGACAGTGGCATCGAATCTATAGTCGGCGGTGCCAGCGGGCAGCATGACGTAGACCACTTCGGGATCGGCAGCAGCAGTGCTTGCATCAATCTTAACGGAGGCTACGGCTTCCACACCGATGACGTCGAGTTGCGTAGCGGCTAAGGCTGCACCAGAGGCATTCTTGAGCGTGAGTTTCCAGATGGCGAACTGCGAATTGAGTTTGGGACTGTCGCTTAGCGTCACCCAGCCGTTGGTCTTCGTGAGCGTACTCGTAGCGAGGCGATAGTCAAGGCCGTTATTGATGGTCGTCAGCGTGCCGTCCTGATACAATATTTTGAAGCTCGCCTTGATCATGTCCTCCGTGATGGCCGTGATGGTTGCATCAGCGCTCTTTTCAGCATCGAAGGTCTGAACCAGGGCTGTCTTGAAGTCGTCCATGGCACCCGATTGGCAGCCTACATATACGAGATAGACTTTCTCGTTTTCGACATAGTTGGTGATGTCGCCCGAAAGGGTGGCGACACCAGGGGTGGCACTGGTGGCATCCTCTACGCTCTCCACCTTGACCACGTCGATGGTTGCGCCATGAATGAGGGCAATCTGCTCGTCTACAACCCATGTGGCGGTGATGTCAGGATTTTCCGTAGAGGGGGCTGTGAGGCCTCGGGTACCTGCTGAGTTACTGATGGTGGCCTTGAAGGGCAGCGTCTGGCCGCTCTGGGATGCGGCCTGCTGCTGGGTGATGTCTTCGCTGCTGCAGGCGGCCGTCATGACGGCCAGCACTGCAAGACTGAATATATGTTTGATTTTCATAATCGTAATCTTTTAATTGTTGCTAATGGGATCTCCAGCATTCGTATAGAGCGAGTAGGAGTAGTTTGTACTACTTGTGACGGTGGCGGTGATCGTGGCTGTGCCTGTGGATAAGATGGTCACCGTGCCGTCTGCAGCCACCGTAGCCACATTAATATTATCAGATGAGTAGCTCACGGAGGCGGTGCCGCTGAGCGACAGCGGGTTGTTGAAAGGAACGTCACCCACCTTCTTTTCAACTTTATCATCGCCATATCTGATGCTGCCAGCAGCCTTGTTGATCTTAACGGTGGCAGAGCCAGTGACAGTATTATAATTGTCTTTCGTCACTTCGTAATAGACGGTATAAGTATCGGCATCGGTATAGGTCAGGGAGGCCTCCGTGCAGCTATTTGCAGAGGTTCCATATTTGACGGTGGCGCCTGTGGGGGCGATCACGGTGATGCCGTGGGCCTTCTCATCGTAGGTGCCGGTATAGTCAGTGGCGCTGACGGTCATGTCTGCC
>CACZTJ010000132.1 GCA_902784065.1 uncultured Prevotellaceae bacterium
TGTTCTTGTTGTCATCGTCACTGCTACAAGCGGTGAACGTTGCGCTGGCAACGAATGCCATCATAGCCAGCATGAAATACTTAATCTTGTTCATTGTTGTTTGAATTTAAATTTGATTTATATCTGTTCGTAAGTTTTTTACCTGCATTGAGTCGTACTGTCAGCGAGGCATAGACGGTACGTCCTGGGGTCGTGGTGCCCAGATGCAATCCGTGAGGGGTGGTATCCACATAGTCGAAGATGTTATCGATACCTGCATCGATGCGCCAGATCTTTCCTATTTGATGATTGGTGGAGAGTCGCCAGAGCTGGTAGCCCTTGCCGTCGCCATCGATCTGATAATAGCGCTTGCTGGAGAGTCGGCCATAGAGACCTAAGCCCAACTTATAACTCTTGGAGAAATCGTGGTTCCATGTGACATACACATTGGCTTTGTGATGGGCCATACCATCGATGGTTACCTTCCGCATCACATCTTTCTCTGAGTCATACTGGTTGGCTTCTGTGTCGAGATAGCTGTAGCTTCCGCCAGCGGTGAAGTGTCTGCCCTGAAAGCGGGCGGTAAAATCGACGCCATAGGTCTTGGCATCTTCCATATTCTGGTATTGGCGCACTCGGATAGGATCGTATTTCGTAATCAGGTCGCCAGGTGCATCCTTGGTGGGAATAGTTACCAGTGTGATCATGTCGTTCACCTTATTGTAATAGGGGGCGAGTGTCAGCGTGAGGTGTCCGATGGTATATTCGGCACTCACACCAAAGTAGTTGGAGGTCTGAGCCTTCAGGTCCTCGTTACCTAAGTAGAGATACACCCCATTCATATTCCTGACGTACTGATAGTGGAGCTCCTTGGGAGTAGGGGTCTTATAGCCTTGACTCCAAGTGGCCCTGAGACGCAGGTCACCCAACTTCAGCATCGCCGAGATCTTGGGAGTGAGACGTGTGCCGAACCCTTGGTTTCGTGTCAGTCGCAATCCAGCTGTCAGATAGAGCGGATCCAGCAGCGCCAACTCATCCTGTACATAGATGGCCTGTGTGTTGTCTGTAGCCTTGCCGCCTTCTACTCGCATGGGTGCCTTCAGCCAGTCGTAGCGATAGTCGAATCCTGCACTCAGCTTCTGCTCGTAAGGCAGGTCAAAGATACCTTTCAACGAGATATTCGTGAGTCGTTGATCGCTCTGCAGTTCCTTATCGCCAGGGAAGTAAGGGTAGTAGTTGGTGAAATGCCCGTTTACATAGCCATCAGTCAGCGTGGTGTCTGTATAGACGTAGTTGTAGGCATGCCTCTTCCAGTCTGCATCAAGGGTGATGACATCCGTACTGTTCAGCTTCCATTTTCCTCCTGCGGAGATAGACGCGTTGTTATACTGCAGATCCCATGTCTTGACATCCACCCCAGGGTGATGCCCACAGGGGCGATAGATGCGTTTCCAATAGACGCTACCATCGGCATAAAGCTCGATGGCTGGTGTCAGCTGGTAGGTGAGACGCTCTTCTATCTGCCAGTTCGTGTGCCGATTCACAGTCTTGTTGCGTGAGTCAGTGATGTGATACTCTGTCTGCGAAGGTGCTTCCTCTGAAGTGTTCTGCCAACCGTCGGAGTGCTGCAGCTGGAAGTTGGTATAGCTGGACAGCTTGCCGTAGTTCAGGGCGAGACCATTATGCTGACGGATGTCACCATAGGAGCCAACGCGTGAGGTGTTCTCAAACATCACGCCTTGTTCACGATGCTTCTTGGTGATGATGTTGATGACACCAGCGATGGCATCGCTACCATAGAGGGCAGAGGAGGCCCCCTTCACAATCTCAATCTTCTCGATGTTGTTGGGATCGATGAGCGACAGGTCGTTCTCACCACCATTGTCGCCATGCAGTCGTCGCCCGTCTATCAGGATCAGCACATACGAGTTGCCCAGTCCGTTCATCTGCAGATGGGATCCCATATCGTTCTCACTGAAGTCAAAGCTGGCTGTCAATCCTGCCAGGATATCCTCGATGCTCTTACCAGCATACTGCTGCAACTGCCGATGACTGATCACCTCTGTCTGAACGGGTGCGTCTTTCAGCAGGTGCTGCGTACCAGTACCTGTCACCACTACTTCTTGCAAACTGTCTGTACGCACAATCATGGTTTGTGCTGATGTACCAACAGCCAGAAGCCAAAGGCCAAAAGCCAGTTTCTGTCTAATGCTCATAAAAAAACTTGTTTTCCGACCGCTAACTCCTGAACGATCGTACTTTAAACGTTTGTGGTAGGTCTTCTGACTCTCCCCAGTCTGCTTTACCTTCCCGACTTTATGTCAGTGGCGTTACACAAGCAAACCCTTCAAAGGGGGATTACAGCTGCAGGTACAGTTCCAGATTCTCACTGGATTCCCTTACATCAGGCGGCATCGGCAAATGAAAAAATGAAACAAGAAAAAAGTGAAAAAATTGCGTATTTCATGCAAAATAATGCAGAAAGTGTGTACCTTTGCAGGGATGAAATCCGCATTCCTGATAGCAGCCCCTACCAGTGGCTCTGGCAAGACAACGATTGCCAGAGGGTTGATGGCACTTCTTACATCGAAGGGCATGAAGGTGCAGCCCTTCAAGTGCGGACCCGACTATATCGATACGAAGTTTCACGCAGCCATGTGTGGTCGCCCCAGCATTAATCTCGATACGTTTATGGCATCGCCAGAGCATGTACGTGAGCTCTTCTGGCACTATGGTGCCGATGCCGATGTATGTATCGTAGAAGGAATGATGGGCTTGTTCGACGGCTATGATCGCGATAAGGGTTCTGCCTATGAGATTGCCAAGACGCTCGATATCCCTGTTGTGCTGGTGGTAGATGCTAAGTCGGCTGCTTATTCTGTAGCAGCGCTGTTGCAGGGGTTTCTGAACTTCCGCAAGGACATCCGTTTTGCAGGCATTATATTTAATAAGGTGGGATCAGCGCGCCACTTCGAGATGCTCCAACAGGTGTGCGACGATTTGCAGATCAAGTGCCTAGGGTATCTCCCTAAAGATGGCTTACTCGAACAAGGCTCGCGCTATCTGGGTTTGGATTTCTCTGAACAACCGGAGACTCAGAAGCTGATCAATCTTTTAGAGAATCATGTCGATTGGCGGGCTTTAACCCCCAAATATGTTCCCAGTGTGGGCGCTCGGCTTTGCCGCTTCGCTAGTCGAAGAATAATTGATTCCCAGTGTGGGAATATTTTATTCCCAGTAAGGGAACAAAAAGTGCTCTTGGCGCACAATGCCGAGAGTTTTAGTTTTCTCTATCAGGAAACCATAGACAGGTTTTCATCTGTGCGCTTCTTCGATCCTGAGACAGAGGTGCCTGACTTCAGTGGTATCGATCTGCTTTATCTGCCTGGTGGCTATCCTGAGAAACATCTGGAGGCTCTGGTGAAGAACGAGGCTTGCAGAAAAGCCATCAAGGACTTTGCAGAACAGGGTGGCAGTGTGGTAGCCGAATGTGGTGGTATGATGTATCTCTGCGAGAGCATCGTGACGGATGAGGGCGAATATCCGATGTGTGGCGTACTGCCTTATCGGATTACGGCTCGCAAGGCTGATAGGAAACTTTCGTTGGGCTATCGCCAGTTCGAACTCGATGGGAAGGTCTATCGTGGACATGAGTTCCACTATACCCAGTTTATAGACGAAGCCCCTGTATCGGCCACACAGGTCTATGATGCCAAAGGCAATCCTGTGGCGACACCCGTTTTCAGATATAAGAATGTCTTAGCTAGCTATACGCACCTCTATCAGATATGAAACAGCTTCATCCCATCATGTTTGCAGGAACAGGTAGCGATGTCGGCAAGAGCATCGTTGCAGCTGCCTTCTGTCGCATCTTCAAGCAGGACGGTTACCAGCCAGCTCCCTTCAAGGCGCAGAATATGGCACTGAACAGTTATGCGACACCCGAAGGATTGGAGATAGGACGTGCTCAGGCTGTGCAGGCTGAAGCTGCTGGTATCGCTTGTCATACGGATATGAACCCGCTGTTGCTGAAACCGCAGAGTGATCATACTTCACAGGTGATACAGAATGGCAAACCTGTGGGCAATAAGCATGCCTATGACTACTGGCGCAGACAAGGTGCTGGGGATATCGATTTCCGTACGGAGGTCTGCAAGGCGTTCGATCGCTTGGCAGCACGTTATAATCCCATCGTGATGGAGGGGGCTGGCAGTATCTCTGAGATCAACCTGCGGGCTACCGACTTGGTGAATCTGCCGATGGCGCGTCATGCGAAGGCTGATGTTATCTTGGTGGGTGACATCGATCGAGGTGGGGTGTTTGCTTCCGTTTATGGCAGTATCGCCCTGCAGACACCAGAAGACAAGGCACTCATCAAGGGTATCATCATCAATAAGTTTCGTGGGGATATGCGTCTGTTTGAGGAAGGGCGCAGGATGTTGGAAGAGATCTGTGGGGTGCCAGTCTTGGGGGTAATCCCTTATTTCAAGGATATCCATATCGAGGAAGAGGATTCTGTGGCACTCGCCCAGAAGTCTTTCCAACTGCAACAGGACAAGGTGAACATTGCCGTTATCATGTTGCAGCACCTCTCGAACTATACCGACTTCGATGCGCTGGAACAAGACGCGCGCGTACATCTTTTCTATACTAATAACGTAGAGGATATCCAGAAAGCTGATATCATCATCCTACCAGGTACCAAGTCAACGCTGCACGATCTCTACGAACTGCGCCGGAACGGTTGTGCTCAGGCCATCGTGAAGGCTTATCGTGAGGGAGCCTCCGTGCTGGGCATCTGTGGCGGTTATCAGCTGATGGGTATCGAGGTGTGCGATCCGGATCATGTGGAGGGAGATATCGAACGACTCCCAGGACTAGGTCTGCTGCCAGTCACCACCACGATGAGTGGTGAGAAACTCACGCGTCAGGTGAAGTGCGAATATGGTGAGGGTTACGAGATCCACATGGGAGAGACAAGGCCCTTTGGTGATGCTGTGGCCTCGCCGATGCTGCATCTGCACGACGGACGAGCTGACGGCTATCGGGTGAATGAGAAATGTATGGGAACCTATGTTCATGGCATTCTCGATAATGCGGCCTTTGTGGATGAACTCCTGAAACCTTTTGCGGAGAAGTTCAGCGGTGAAGCTGCCTCCTTCGACTATCAGGCATATAAGGAGGAACAATATAATAAACTCGCCGATCATGTGCGCCGCTATGTGGATATGGATCGGATTTATCAAATACTCTCGGATCATGATTGAAGGACATGGTGATGATATCTATCGTTATGGGGCGTTGCGCTGTAATTTCAGCAGCAACATCTCCCCGTTGATTGATACCAGTGGGTTGCGCCAGTATCTGGCAAAACGCCTGGAGGTCATCAGTCATTATCCAGAACCTTCAGCTCATAGCTTAGAGGTGTTGCTTGCCAATGAGTATCATATCCAGCCTGAAGAGATACTCGTCACCAGTGGTGCCACAGATGCTATTTATCTGATAGCCCAGATGCTGCGTGATGAAGGCACATTCGCTGTGAAGCGTCCTACATTCAGCGAATATGCGGATGCCTGTAGGATGTTTGGCTATCAGGAAGCACCCAAGGGTGGGGCTGTGCGCTGGCTCTGC
>CACZTJ010000133.1 GCA_902784065.1 uncultured Prevotellaceae bacterium
AAGGCTCTCAGCGTTAGCCGACACTACGGAGCGGGCAACGACGAAGCAGAGGACATCGCACAAGATGTGATGCTCCGCCTGTGGCAGATGCACGATGAATTGGAACAATATCGCTCAGTGGAAGCCCTCGTCTCGCTGATGGCAAGACACCAGCTCAGGAACCACCAGCGACGAAAACCCTCAGAAGCGTTGGATGAAGCCATGATTGTCAGTCTGACCACCAGTCCACAAGAAGTGTTAGAGATGAAGGAAGACGACAAATGGCTCTCTGAAAAGCTCCAACAACTACCCACCACTCAGCGCACCTTATTATATATGCGACAGGTGGAACGACGAAGTCACGAGGAGATAGCCACCCTTTTAGGTATCGAGACCACATCAGTCAGCACACTATTGGCAAGGGCACGACGAACACTGTTAGAAGAAATAAAACGGAGGAATCAGATATGATACGTTATACAAAGACATACATCAAAGATCTGCTTGACAAATATATGGACGGCACATCGACGTTGGAGGAAGAGGATATCCTCGCCGACTACTTCCGAGGAAAAGACATACCTCAGGAGTGGGAGGACTATCGCCTGCTGTTCCAGGAGATCGAGGCGATGAAACCTCAGCCAAAGACCAGCAAGCGATGGATAGGGTGGAGTGTGGCTGCTGCTATCGTGGCAGGTATCTTATACGTAGCTGTCCCCCGTCAGCAGACCATACAGCAAACGGCCCCCATGATGGCACAGTCAGACACCATTGTGCAGTCGTCAGAACAAGCTCCCATAGAGTTGGCACCCGACACGATGCCTAAGCAGAAAGAGCAGGTTCTGCCTATTCAGACCAAGAAACGGAGCATCCGCAAGCTGAAGCCTACGATGCACGACTACGATAAGGCTTATGCCCTGATGGCCCAGACAGAACAGGAAGATGTAGAACTGCAGTTAGAACAGGCCCAGCAGGTGATCATCGAGGCTCATTTGGCTGCTTACGGCTTTATCCCAGTGAAACAAGAAGATGGTACCATAGTATATATTAACGAACAAATAAATGACATTGCATATGAAGAGTAAAAACTTAATCCTAACAGCCATTTTGATGGCAGTGTCCTCATCAGTGATGGCACAAGAGAATATTCAGAAGGCTTTCGATGCCCTCAGGCAAAGTAGGGGGCAAGAGGAGACTTATACGAATCATTTTTTGGAAAGAGACCCAGACACGGGGTTGATGGAGGGAATGAGCGATGAGTACGAGTTTAAGATTGCCGAAAAGACAAACAAGCACCTGATTACTGCTATTCGTCAGGCCTTTGATAAAGATGAGCAAGCTGCCTATAGTGTCAGTACGGGTTCTCACGGTGGTGCAGAGAACTATATATCACTCGCTGTGGGAAATGGCAACAAAGGCGTTGGTATCGGAGAGATGAAGGATTCGAAGTGGATTTATGCCTGTTTCCTGGATCCTGAGGATACACTCAGAGCTCATAGATATGTCTATGCAATGGAGTGGGTGGAGAAGAAGGATGGTTCAATCACGGGGCGCATCATCAAGACTTATGCTACTACGCAGAAGTTCAGACAGAAAAAGACGAGTACCAGTCTTATGATCAATGGTCAGAAAATAGATTTTTCAGGTGCGTTTGGAACGCTGCATAGTTCGTTGGGTGGCAACGAATCGGAGGCATGGATTAGCAAATTCAATAATCTGCGAACGCTCTTCCAGAAGAAGCCAGAGGGTCCTGCTGCCAATACTTGGGCTACACAGATCTATAAGCTTTGCAAAGACAAAGATGCTCAGTCGCTTGATGATGCTGAGAGGAATCTGGTTGAAGCAGAGATCAAGAAACTGAAAGCCAAAACAACAGACGAATTCATACAACAACTGTTCGACATGAGTATCGAACAACTCAAGAAATAAACCGATGAAACATATTGGAATCATATTGCTCTCGCTGCTTCTGGCAGCGAGGGTAGGGGAAGCTGCGGCCCAAACGCAGGCAGATTCAACCAAAGTAAGTCGCTCGGCCCAAGGGGACGCTTGCCAAAGCAAGAACGACTCCATCACCTGGAACAAGGAACTGGAAGGTGTAGTCATTAAAGCCCAGCGCCAGCTTATCAAGCAGGAGATAGACCGTATCGGCTATGATGTGCAGGCTGATGAGGAATCGAAGACTCAGACAGTGATGGATATGCTGCGCAAGGTGCCGATGGTGACGGTTGATGGACAGGATAACATCCTCGTGAAAGGCAATAGCAGTTTCAAGATCTATAAGAACGGACATCTTGATCCCAGTCTGTCGAAGAATGCCAAAGAGGTATTCAAGTCGATGCCTGCCTCGATGGTGAAGCGCATTGAAGTGATTACAGACCCTGGTGCCCGTGAGGATGCTGAAGGCGTGGATGCCATCCTGAATATCGTGATGGTGAACGGCAGTAAGATGAGTGGTATCACAGGAGTCGTTTCTGCCTCTTATACCTCACTCAATCACCCCAACCTCTATGCCTCATTGACAGGACAGTTAGGTAAGTTGTTGATGTCTGTGGATTATGGCTATGGGGGGATGTCAAGTAGAGAGACGGAGAACAGCACACATACCGAACGGAGCTTTCTCGATACAGGCAACAAGATGATGTTACACTCTGACTGCTCAAACCCTGGTGGCATCCATTATACCAACCTCAATGCTAGTTACGACATCGACTCTCTCAATCTGGTCTCTGCCTCATTCGGGGGATATTTCTATAAGCTGAACGTACAAGGTGACAGCAAGACTTCCTTATATAGTGCTTCTGATCAGCCCATCTATAGCTTCAGCAATCATTACTGGATGCCAGGCTATAGTCACTCTTCATGGAACGGAAGGCTCGATTATGAGCATAAGACGCGTCGGAAGGGCGAGCGGTTCACTCTCTCTTACATGCTCGCCCTCACGCGTCAACACTCTGATGAGGAGAATACCTATTCAGAAATGGTGAACGCTCCTTTTGCATATACAGGTAGTTTTCAGACAGAGCGGGAGCGATTTACAGAGCATACCTTTCAGGCAGATTGGCTAAGACCTTTGGGAAAAGGTCATCAACTGGAGATAGGAACCAAATATATCGATCGAAACAACAACAGCCACAACACGCAGGAATTCTATGGAGATAACTTGCTGATCAATGATGAGTTTCAGCATACCACTCGTGTGCTGGCTGGATATGCCGACTATATTTATAATCATGAGAAATGGTCTGCACGCGCAGGCCTGCGCTATGAATACAGTTTTATGGAGGGCAGCTATCCTGATGGCAAAAAGGAATCCTTTAATAAGCACCTGAACGACTGGGTGCCACAGGCCTCGTTGAAATACCA
>CACZTJ010000134.1 GCA_902784065.1 uncultured Prevotellaceae bacterium
AATACTGTTGTCCTTGACCTTGCAGTGGCAACCTTTGCTACTTGCTGGATTTCCTCTACGGTGCCATTGACAATGGCAGATAAAGCCTGCTCAATAATGGCCTTGTCTTCCTTTGTATTTATTTTGTTCTCGGCATAAAGCGTGTCAATGGTCTTTGTTGCCTTCATTTGCAGATCATGGACTTTAGCTCCTTCTTCAGTATTCTCATAACGTCGCATAGCCGCAAGGCTCTTTTGCGCCTTATTCCACTCTTGTACATCTACACGTATGCCCGTACATATATACATCTGCATTCCATTGCGTCTTATTTTGGTATAAAGGGGAGACTCCCCCGTTTCTCTTTTCGTTCTAAGAAAAAATTGTGCCATAACTTATACGTTTAACTGGGTGCAAAGATACACATTTCTTTTGAAAGTTGCACCCAATTTGCACCCAATTTTTGAGATTTGGCGAAATTTTAACTTTTGAGAACTTTTCATACGACGCACGTAACTTCCTGTATTTTAGTTTCTTATAATTTCTAAAGATTCCTTACGATTTCATCTTCTTGAATCCAAGCCCATCCTGAAGCGCCCAAGTCCCAATCGAAAGGTTGGGACTTTTTTTGTATTATAATACATCCGCTTATAAGCACATGTATGTTTATGCAAATTGTATCGAGGTTACGGATTTTTTGTTCCATAACTATGCAAAAAATTTTTGTAGGCCTACCAGCAATTTTCCTTAGATTTGAGAACAAACATGCAGAGGCGAATAAATATGCAATATTGAATGGAAACGAAAAAAGTATTTAATCAATAAGCATATATCAGTCCGTACTTATCATGCAATTGGCGAAGTGAACCGTCGGCCTTCATTTGGGCAATGACACTATTGACGAGGGTAAGCAGATCTTCCTGCCCTTTGCGCATCAGCACACCAATCTCTCCGTGGGTAAAAGGTGTATTCATAAGCGGGGCTGCAAGGCGTGAGTCGTTCTGGACGTACCAAGGAGCCTCGGTAATTTCAGTAATCATCACATCGGCATTACCCTCAGCCACCTGATTGGGAATTTCCTCGTTTTTATCATAGACGATGATGGTAGCTTGGCTGAGATTTTCGTTGGCAAACTTCTCGTTGAGTCCACCAGGATTTACCATCACACGTATCTCGGGCTTGTCTAAGTCTGCCAACGACAGGAAAAGGTCGGCATCTGAGGTTCGGCAAAGAATAGTTTTGCCATTGGCCAGATAACCGTCACTCATCAGCATCGTTTCCTTTCGGGTATCGGTAATGGTGATGCCTCCGATGGCAAGGTCAAAGATCTGTGGCTCTGCCTGCACATCAGCAGTCAACGTTGGCCATGAGGTTTGTACGAATTCGATGTCTACACCAAGGCGCTCGGCTATTTTCTCTGCTATCTCAATGCCAAATCCCCAGTAATCACCTGTTGCCTCGCGATACGAGAGAGGTCGATAGTCACCCGTGGTTCCCACCTGTAACTTTCCACGCTCCTGAATGCGGGTGATAGTTGGACGCTCCGTCGGATTATCATCGTTTGTCGTACACGCTGCAAGCGTTGCCGTGCAGCAGGTGAGGATGACGACAAGCATCCATAATTTAATCTGTTTCATAGGTTAAAATGTTCTGCTTTCAGTGGTAGGCTGTCCGACGAGCCTCCTACGAGGAAAACTATGTTGCCAGGCTCCAGCATCCATGTCTGGGCTGACTCGTCCCAATGACAGAGATCAGTCCGACGTACAGAAATAGTAACGGTCTTACGCTCACCAGCCTTCAAGGCAACACGTTGGAAGCCCTTGAGTTCTTTGATCGGACGCTCTATGTGGGATGAGGGACGTGACACATAAACCTGTGCTACTTCTTCAGCATCTACGGAAGAGTTGTTGCTGAGCACAAACTGCACATTGAATCCTTCGGCAGTAGGCTGTACCTTCAAGTCACTATACTGGAATGTGGCGTATGATAGACCGAATCCGAAAGGATAGGCCACAGGCACTTGTTTGCTGTCGTACCAGCGATAGCCCACCAGACTCTCCTCACCGTAGTTGGCAATGAGCTGCTGACTTCGATCGTTACTGCGGTTGCGGGTGATGTCAACAAAGATGTCACCCTGATTGTTGTCCTGGATGTTCTGAGGATAGGTACCTGTTGCGTAGGCAGGTACGTCGTCCAATCGCTTGGGCCAAGTCATTGGTAATTTACCCGATGGTGAAATCTTACCAGTGAGCACCTCGGCTAAAGCCTGACCACCCATAGAGCCGTTAAACCATGATACCAATAAGGCTGCAGACACCTCATCAACGGTACTGATATCCACAGGACCGCCTGCAACGACAACGGTCACTAAACGTTTGTTGGCTTTGGCTAAGGCAACAGCAAGTTCATCCTGTCCAGAGGGTAAAGTGATGCTCTTACGGTCGGAGCCCTCTGTCTCCACCTCACGGTTGTCACCAGCAAAGAATATAACGAGATCTGCCCCCTTGGCTGCCTTCACAGCCTGAGCCATAAGCTGACGATCAATGGGCTGCTGAGGACTTTGTCGCTTGTTGCGACCCTCGCGATCGAAGCTCTTGTAGCCTGGTGCGTAGGTAATCTTCACGCTAGTACCAAGCGCTGCCTGCAATCCTTCAAGAGGCGTGATCTCGCAACGGGTCTTCACCCCAGCTCCCACACCGCCTAAAGCCATCTTGGTAACAGCATTCTCACCGATGACAGCAATATACTTCACACGCTTTGTATCGATTGGCAACAAACCATTCTTCAGCAACACGATGGAGCGACGTGCCACCTCTAAGGCCGTAGTCATCTCCTCGGGATTGCCTACGGGTTGGCTATTGGCAATCTCCTTAGCAACTGGCTTTACCGTCAGACGAACACGGAGGATCTCACGTACCCGCTGATCGATAACTGCCTCGCTCACCTTTCCGGCCTTCACGGAGTCGAGCAGTGCCTGACCCATAAAACGGCTACCAGGCATCTCTACGTTCATACCCGCCGTGACGGCATCAACGGTAGAGTGGACACCACCCCAGTCGCTGATCACCATACCTGGGAATCCCCATTGCTGCCGAAGGATCATAGTCAGCAGATGTTCATTCTCCGAGCACCAGCGCCCATTTCGAAGATAGATTTCATGCATGGCGCGGTCAGAGATTCTGACATCCACAAAGCCGCGATAGTCCTCCTGATTGTTCAGCGCATAGTGCTTCAGACAGACAGCGGTGCCATCGTCCTGAGAACCTCTGGTATAGGCCACCGCCAACATACCACTAAGCAACGGATCCTCACTTAGATATTCATAGGTACGTCCGCCAGTAGGGATACGCTGGATGTTGATAGCAGGTCCGAGTATCATGTCCTTGCCACGCAGTCGGGCTTCACGGCTCATACCTTTTCCATAAGCATAGGCCCACTCCGTACTCCAAGTGGCAGCCAGTGCCGAACCTGTGGGAAAGAACGTTGCCGAGTCGGTAGTCAGATGGGCAGAGTTCCATGAGTGGGGTTCCATTTCCTCGCGGATGCCAATGTTCTTACCATGCAGCATGTCGATCTTCTCTTCAAGCGTCATCTGCTTAATGATGTTGTCGATCTCAGTTTCATGACTGAGCAATTTGCTCGGATACGTCTGCGCCTGAGAGGTAACGGGCGAAAAAGCCAGAGCCACTCCTACTATTGCCTTTGTGGCTTTGCTTATGAAATCTTTTCTATCCATAATAACTTTGTTTTTGTGCCTGATGATAGGCATAATACCTAAATACACTTAAATATGTTTGCAAAAATAGGGAAAAAAGCAGGAAAAGTGGTAAATTTGCACCAACATTTAACAAAAGTTGAATAAAGACTATGACTTACTTAGGAGAGTTCATTTCCATTGGCGTTGCTTTTTCGTGGACAGCTACCGCACTGCTGAGTGAATTTGGCAGCAAGCGACTTGGCAACCTGACGCTGAACGTGCTTCGTATGGCGCTAGCACTACTCTTTTCATTGGTGCTTTTCTGGTTTGCAGCTGGCACACCATTGCCCCCGATCGGTTCCATAGAAGCCTGCGTATGGATGCTGCTATCGGGTATTGTCGGCTATGTTATCGGCGATTTCTGTCTCTTCCAGTGTTATATCATCATCGGATCCCGCTATGGACAGTTGTTCATGACACTGGCTCCTTTGGCAGCAGCATTGATGGCATGGATTACCTTGGGACAGCAGATGACACCCATCAGCATCGTTGCCATGTTTGTCACGCTGATTGGTATCGGCATCTCCATCTTAGGTCGCGGCGAACATCACAAGGTCTCGCTGAAGCTGCCGCTCAATGGTGTACTCTTTGCCATTGGTGCAGCCCTTTGTCAAGGCATCGGACTGGTGTTGAGTAAGATAGGCATGGATCATTATGACACTGGGACGATGCCCGACTGGCTCATTCCTTTCAGTGCCAACTTCCTGCGATGCATTGCCGGAATAGTAGGTTTCGCCATCCTGCAATATTTCCATGAAGGGTTCAGACCTTTGCGTCAAGCCTTGCAAGATGCCAAAGGTATGACCGTTGCGACGGCAACAACTATCTTCGGTCCATTCGTTGGAGTAGGATTCTCGCTGATGGCAGTACAATACACTAATGCTGGCATTGCCTCCACATTGATGGCTCTCACACCCATCATTATCATTTTGCCTTCATATTGGCTGTTCCATCAGAAGATTACATGGCGTGCTGTCCTCGGTGCCGTTATATCCGTTCTTGGTGTCAGTCTGTTCTTCATGGGTTGATTCAGTAAGGCGGCTTGCGTGTAGTTCTAGCAACAAACCCTTTGGTGCGCCACTTCCCTGAACGCCAACGGAGAAGGAGAATGACGCCTCGGATGTTCTCATCAATGGCAAAGCCTACCCACATACCCACGAGACCGTAGCCGAGGGGGATACCGATGACATAGCTCAGGCCAACTGCAATGCTCCACTGGAAGATGACACCCACAACGAAGGGATAGATCGTATCGCCAGTGGCACGAAGTGTGCTACCCGCAAAGATGTTCGACGTGCGGCCTATCTCAAGGAACACATCAACGACAAGCACCCAGACTCCCATACGGACAATCTCCTCATTGTCTGTAAAGGCATGAAGAATGCTGGGACCTGCTAAGGCAAGTAGGATAGATCCGGAAATCGTAATAATCATCGCCAAACGGAAGAAGTAGTTACCCAGCACATAAGCCGCCTGATGACGCCACTGACCCACGAGGTGCCCGACGAGAATGTCACCTCCCTGTGTGATACTGACACAGAACAAATAGACAAACATAATCATGTTGTAGCAGTAGGTACGTGCAGCCAATGCCTCATTGCTGATCTGGTTGATGAAATAGGTGATAACCACCTGCGAGAGACTATAGCTGATGTTCTCACTCATGGCTGGTATACCTATTTTCAGCAGGTTTCGCAGTTCCTGCCAGGGGATGGGAATGAAGTAGTTAATCGGGAAACGACGGATATGTACACGGAAATGGATAATGGCAAGCAGCAGCATGGAAACAGCGCGGCTGGTTGCAGTGGCAATGGCGGCACCTTCGACACCCAGTTGCGGGCATCCCCAATGACCGAAGATAAGGGCATAGTTACCAAGGATGTTCAGTACATTGACAATGCCCGTAACTGCCATCGGCCACACCACTTTGTCGGCACTTCTCAGTGAAGCAGAAAACGTCAGCGACAAAGCCTGGAAGAACGACAGCGCACCCGTCAGCCGCAGATAGACGACACCATCCCCCATCAGTTCAGGACGTAGCCCCATCAGTTGCAACAGGTTCTCAGCAAAAAAGAATAGCACTGAACTGACCGTCAGTCCAAGCAGCAGATTTACGACCAAAGCCATACCCACCACCTGTACCAACCGCTTGTGCAATCCCGCCCCGATATACTGGGCGCAGAGGATGGCCGCTCCCATCGAGAAGAACTGATAGACGAGGAACACAAGTGATATCAGCTGGTTGTCCAGTCCCACTGCCGCTACACTGTTGTCGCTGTAACGGCTCAGCATGACGGTATCTACCGCACCAAGCAACATCACCAGTGCTATCTCGATAAACACTGGGATGGTGATGATTTTCAGCTGATGCTTGAGGCGGATGTCGGACATCGAGGCTTCTTGATGAGTTCTCTTTTGTTATAGTTTTTGGTTTGCAGCCAAAACTAAGAACATATAGTGAGAGGAGCCCCCGCCGAGCACATACTCCGTTTGCTGCCAGAGGAAGGGGAACTCGAGAAGTTCTGGGAAATCAGGACGGATGAGTGCTGTTCCAGACACGACACCGCCAGGAATGTAGCTCCAATCGGCTCGGTTCATACCATAGGCAACGGTAGCCGAACGGGCACCAACGCCAGAGGCGAAGGAAACTGTATTACTGCCGGGATGACAGCCGAGCACGAAGTTCAAAGCATTATAAACCGTCTCTTTAGGGAAAATCTCAGGATAGGCACTGGTCAGGAAATAGTACTCGAATCCGAAACGCTGGATGTCCCAGCCGGCTCCCCAGATACTCGGACGATAAGGTACACCATAGGGTGTCTCTGCCGATTGTTTGTCAAGTTGTGTCTTATAGTTGACAAGGGCTGCACGATAGGCAGCAACGAACTGTCGGCTTCGCTTATCCTTTTTCGATTCAAGTTGTTTGGCAATACGGGCCGTAAACCACCCGGTACGGGCTATATTATTCGTGA
>CACZTJ010000135.1 GCA_902784065.1 uncultured Prevotellaceae bacterium
CCGATAACCTCTGTGGGAGTCGTTGTCTTCGACGGAACGATAATTTCGCACCCTGGCTCTATCCTGGCTTTCTTTGCCTTTGAAACCGTACCATTCTGATAAACTACAAAAGTACGCGATTTCTTGGCACGGCTTCCGAAACCACCAGCCTGATTCACATACCACTTGTATTTCTTACCATCGCTATATGCCACCGTGTTCGGGTACATCACATTACCATTTATCTTCACGGTTCCGTTATATTCAGGAACGATCAAACGGTCGCCTTCCTTCAAGGTAACATCGTAATCTGAACCTGGATTAGCCAACGCTTTATCCAGTTCGATACCAACAGAGTATCGCACAGTATCATTCTCCACGCTGTCACGTGCCTGGTTGATATCATAATCAGCAGCCTCTTCATCCTGCATGACCATATCGAGTCCGGCATTCTGTCCTTTCTGCCTTACAAGATCCAGCACCTGACGGTTACGGAACTTTTCATCTTCGGTCATAACACGTTCAATTCGAGCGCCTCTGACATAAGCCTGATCCGTCACGCCTCCTGCAGCTTTCACAAGTTCAGAGATGCGCTGGTTCTTGGTCGTCAAAGCATAGTTTCCGGGGAAAAGAACTTCACCTTCAATTAACACATTCCGCTGGGGCTGATAGGCTGGGCTGCGACGTACATAGACTTCGTCATATGGTTCCAATGTAAAACTACGGTCACCATCAACTACCATTCCGTTTTTCACCACAAACGAATACATATTGGCAATCTCGTCGGAAGCCTGTGTTGCCCCTGGGTCAGAAATGCGTCTTGAGACATCAACACGAGCCGTAGAGGCAGCATCTGTCAAACCGCCTGCCTGCAAAATGAAATCTTCAATCGTCTCGTCTTCTGCATATTCATAGACGCCGGGCATCTGAACCTCTCCATGTATCGTCAGTGTACGCTCATTCAGAGTCTCGTTACGGAAGGGGATAAAGAGGATATCCTCATTCTCCAATGGCATATCGGCAATGGTACCAGCCATGATACCCTCAATATCAACAGAAAGCACTTTGCGCACACGGTCTGGCTTCATACGATGAAGTACGGCATGAGCAGTAAAAGCATCCTCTGTCAATCCACCAGCACTCTCAATCAGAGAACGGACCGTATTGTTTGTGCCTCCCAAGTCAAACATTCCGGGATGGAAAACTGCACCTTTAATCTGTACGGTGTTAGCATAACGCTCCAAAATGGAATCAACAGTCACAGAGTCACCGTCCATCAGTTTAAAACTGCTTATATCGAACTCTTGAACATTATAGGCCGAATACTGCTCTCCTGAGACACGATTAACCTGTATGCCTTTCTTATATGCTTTGGAAGTGAAGCCACCGGCATACTTGAGCAGCGTTGCCAGGCTCTCTCCTTTGCGCATCTCATAAGCCATTGGACGTTTCACCTGACCAGAAATATCAACCAGACAGTCATAAGGCCCAACTACGATTACATCATTATCTGCCAAACGAACATTCCCTGCCAGTTTGCCATTCAGAATATAGTCGTACACGTCAACCACCGTCAACTGACGACCGCCTCTGTAGACTTTGATACTACGAAGCGTACCAACACCTGTGACACCGCCCGCCATATAGATAGCATGAAACACCGTTGCAAAAGCCGATAACGTATAAGTGCCAGGGGCGGTTACCTCACCCATCACATTAACAGAGATGGTACGCGTCTGTCCCACAGTCATCCTGATGCTTGAGCTCTTATAGCGCTGTCCCAATTCCTGTTTGATCTTTTCATTAGCAGCCGAAACAGTCAGGCCAGCAAGATGGATAGGTCCGAATCCTTCCACCGTGATAGTTCCATCAGGAGACACCTCCAACTGCTCAGACTTCTGAGAAGCACCATAGACATCAATAATAACCCGATCACCGGCACCAACTACATAATTGGCAGGAGTTGCAATATTCATGTTAGGCTCGAAAGTCAACATGCGCCTATTAAAAATATCACGACCAAAAACGTGCTTACCGTTCACCATCGTACTCATGCTATCGGGAAGATACACATTAGGACGGCTCGCAATATCCTCTATTTCGCCCGCAGCACCCATTGCGAAACCGTTGGTCTGCGAGTAGAGCGGATTACCCTGAGCATCAACCATAACCGAACCATTACTCCTACGCAGCCGACTGCTTCCGTCAACAGAACCACCACTTGCCGTTGTGGTCTTAGATGCTGAGGTTCCTTGTGATGCCGTCACCTGCTGACGCACGCGCTGCAACTGCTTCATATCCACACCGCGTTGCATCAGTTTCACAGCAATCTGCGACTGAGAGGTTCCGGCTTTGACCTCCCTCTGGATGTACCTCATCACTTGAGCGTCACTCATACCTTGTGCATGTGACAGCACCGCACTCAGTATGAACAACATTGTTAAAACAAACTTATTCATAATCGATTCAAATAATTATCACGCTTCGAACTGACGTCAGGCCCCTCATACCGGCCTACAATACCAACGTGTGATACGCAACTCAACACTAACGCCAGCAATAGTCTTAACAAACCAATACTTCTTCTGTTTCCTGTATAACCTGCCATGGACACCTGCAAAAGGCCCATGGATAATCTCGACTTCCTTTCCCACTTCCGGCTCTTCACCCTGCTGGATGATATTGACCCGTTGCTCAAAGGCTGGGTCGCACAGCATACGAAACTCCATCATTTCACGATTGGATATTTCCACCGGAATATCAGTATCCTTGTGTTTCAGAATGTAAAGGGGAGTAGCGCACTTTGCCAACAGAGAACAAAACTGTTTCATAGGCATCTCCAACCCCACAAACACATAATTATGGATGACGGGGATCAAGATCCTGCGGGGTTTGGACTCGTCACCGGCCTGTCTTTCCGCATATCGCATCGGGACAAAGCACGTCAGTCCTTCCTGCTTCAGGAAGTCACTCACAATCATCTCATGTCTGTTGAAGGTGCGAACCACCATCCAAATCTGTTCTGTTTGTTGCATTTTCTTTCCTTCCTCCGACAGGGCGAATGCCCCACCAGAAGCAATTTAACATTCTGACCATCAAGGATATAGGCAGTCTTACCCCCTCCGCCGGAGAGCTGAAGGCTCGCAGATTATATAGGAATCGACTTTCTATAACGGGCGCAAAATTACTATTTTTTCTCGAATTGACCAAATTAAAAGGGACTAAAATACATATTATATAAGAAAAACATGAATTTCGTCAATCTGCT
>CACZTJ010000136.1 GCA_902784065.1 uncultured Prevotellaceae bacterium
ATAGTAAAGCTTAGCGCGGCGAACCTTACCAACCTTGTTGATCTCGATGCTCTGAATGTTGGGAGACTCGATTGGGAAGATACGCTCTACACCAACGGTACCTGACATCTTGCGAACAGTGAAGCGCTTCTTGTCACCATGGCCAGAGATCTTGATCACTACACCACGATAGAGCTGAATACGCTCCTTAGAACCCTCGATAATTTTGTAAGCGACAGTGATGGTGTCACCAGCCTTGAACTCTGGGAACTTCTTGCCGGTTGCAAATGCTTCTTCAGCAACTTTAATTAAATCCATTTTATTAATCTTATAATTAAATTTGTTGTATCGTTCCAACGCAACATAACAGGCCTCTCGATACTTCCTGCCAGCGATTACGCCGAAAAGCGGGTGCAAAGGTACAACTTTTTTTGAATTCAAAGAAATATTTCTGTTTTTTTTTATATCTTTGCACCGATAAAAGCCGAAAAGATGAGAAATAAGCAGTATCTCTTGGGTGTTCTTGCCGCTATGACAATGGCATCCTGTGCTCCAAAGCACTACCATCTGGTTAGCGTAGATCGCTCTCGCATCATCATCGACAGCCGATATGATCAGAATCCTGATGAGAAAGCAGCCGCGTTTCTGGCGCCTTACAAGAAAGTGAACGACAGTGTCATGGCTCCCATAGTGGGTCAGGTGGCTCACAATATGCATGCCGACAGGCCCGAGAGTGATCTGTCGAACCTTTTGTCAGACATCCTGATATGGGCATCACGTGATTACAATGAGAGTCCCGACCTGGCCGTCTATAATATGGGTGGTATCCGTGCCGACCTCACGAAGGGCGATGTCACCTACGAGGATGTGCTCAGTGTGGCCCCCTTCGAGAATAAGATCTGTTTTGTCACCCTGACGGGTGAACAGCTCATGCAGCTTTTCCGCCAGATCGCCTATCGTGGTGGCGAGGGTGTGAGTAAAGGTGTGGAGCTAGTCATCACCAGCGAGGAGATTGGTGGTAAACTTGTGTCTGCCCGCCTGCATGGCAAGGAAATCGATCCTCAGGCCAGTTATCGTGTATGTACCATCAACTATCTGTTGGAAGGCAACGACGGTCTGAATGCCTTGGCAAATGGCACTGACAAGGTGGCGCCACAGGAGGCCAGCAACAACACCCGTTTCCTCATCCTGAACTACTTCCAGGACATGCTGAAGCAGGGCATTGTGGTTGATGCCCGGAAAGAAGGACGTATCAAAGTGGATAAACAAAAATTCTAAAGCTATATGAAACGTTTACACCTTATTATATATATAGTACTGCTGTCAGCACTGACGGCTGGTGCCAAGAAGTATAAGCAGCTCGTGATCCTGCATTCCAACGATACCCATTCCGTGATCTTGCCCTTGAATCCGAACATTGACGATAAGGAGATTGCCGGTCGTGGCGGATTCCTGCGCCGTGTGAATATGGTGAAGGAGCAGCGCCAGCTGGATCCCGACCTGTTGCTCTTCGACTCAGGCGACTTCTCGCAGGGCTCTGGCTATTACACGCTCTTCAAGGGTGAGGTAGAGATAGGCCTGATGAATGAGATGGGCTACGATGCCGCTACCATCGGCAACCATGAGTTCGACTTCGGACTCGACAATATGGCGCGCATCTTCCGCATGGCGAAATTCCCTATCGTTTGCTCCAACTACGACTGTACCGGCACCGTGCTTCAGGACCTGGTGAAGCCCTATATCACCTTGGTGCGTAAAGGTGTGAAGATCGGTGTCTTCGGTCTTGCCCCAGAATTGAAAGGTCTGGTGTTCGACGGCAACTGCGAGGGCATCACCTTCCTTGATCCCATCGAGACGGCACAGAAGTATATCGACATCCTCCGCAAGCAGGAGAAGTGCGATGTGGTGATCTGCCTCTCTCATCTCGGTTGGAAGGAGTCGGAGTATCCTGATGAGGAGTTTATCAAAGGGGTAGAGGGCTGCGACCTGGTGCTGGGTGGACATACCCATACCTACATGCGTGAACTGGAGTACACCCCCGATAAGACCGGCAAGCTGATACCCGACGATCAGAACGGCAAGCATGGCGCCTTCGTTGGCAAACTTCTGCTCAACCTTGAGAAGTAATTACTCGAAATAAAATGTGAGGACAATCATTTTGCTGTGGCCACTGGTCACAGCATTTGTATAGGCACGCATCGTCTCATCTTTCAGTTCGTCGGCGTGTCCGTGATCCAGCGCATCCCTCAAGCTGTAGCAGAACTTCAGCTCTGGTATCAGTTTGAAGAACGGCAGATAGAAATCGCAACCCAGACCCACCTCCAGCATCAGATCGGCCTTTTTCAGTTGCAGGTACTCCTGGTTCTTACTGGTCAGGTTGATCAGTGGGTTAACGCCAGCCATCAGATAGGGGCGGTAGTTGTTCCATCTCTGTGCGCTGAACTTCAGATCCACAGGCAGTGAGAGGTAAGTGTTCTTCATGTCCTGTGTCTCCTCCGTGGGCCGTCCGTATTCATCCAGATCCGTCAGGTTATGAAAAGTGAGATGCTTCGCACCGAAGTGCATGGTAGGTGTGAAGCGCAGGTTGAAATGCTTACCCAGTCTCAGGTCGGCGAGCACCCCCACACTGAAGCCGGCATTCCAGCGGTCGTCATCACACACGATCGTCTTCGCCTCCAATGATCCGTCTTCGTATCTGATCAGCTGCGGACCTACGTTCTTCAGTTCGATATCCTGCAAGTTCAGTCCCACCAGGATGCCGAAATGGAGTTGGCGCAGGTCGGTATAGGGCCTGTACTGTACGGTACGCGTCTGCGCCTGCCCCGTTGTAACGAGCAGACACAGCAGTGTCAGGATATGTAAAAAACGTCTCATAACTGATATAATAACGCAGAAAATCGCCCGTTATTATGTCGTTTTTTATTTTGAAACAATATAAATAAGAAAAATTTTCTACCTAAAATTTGGTATTATTCAAAAAATGTTGTACCTTTGCCCTCGTCAAATGTGAGTATTAACAGTTCTAACAATTTAAAACAAGTAAGAATTATGGCATACGTAATTGGAGAAGATTGCATTTCTTGTGGAACATGTGCTGGAGAGTGCCCCGTTGAGGCTATCTCTGAGGGTGCAGAGCGCTACGTGATTGATGCTGATGCTTGCACAGAGTGCGGCACATGCGCAAGTGTTTGTCCTTCT
>CACZTJ010000137.1 GCA_902784065.1 uncultured Prevotellaceae bacterium
ATACATATTTTCCATGAAAGTTGTAGCCAATTTGTAGCCATTTTTTGAAAGTTAGCGAAATTTTAACTTTTGAGAACTTTTTGTCTCAATTCAGTAACTATCTGTATTTTAGTTTCTTACAATTTCCAAAGGTTTCTAACGATTTCATCTTCTTGAATCCAAGCCCATCCTGAAGCGCTTAAGTCCCGAAGTAAAATTCGGGATTTTTTGTGTCCTAAAGTCTCTGTTTATAAGGCTTTCCGCAATATCAAGTGATTCCAGAATGCTTGGAAATGCCCATAAATAAAGGACCTGCCATCACGGCAAGTCCCTTATCATAACTAAACAAATACTTTATGAATTTTAATAACCTGTGATTACAAGTCTGGTGAGATCTGGGCAATCCAGGCCTCGATACGGGTGTCAGTCTTGTCGTCCTCGTTGATGTCATCAAGGGGAAGGCCGATGAATTTACCGTCGATAACGGCTTCGGAGTCATCGAAAGTGTAGTCATCGGTGGTGACACTACCAATGAAACGGGCACCACAGTCCTTGATACCATTGTAGAGTTCGCCTATGCCACCTACGAAGGTGTCGCTATATGACGAACTGTCGCCGCAGCCGAAGAGGGCGATGGTCTTGCCGCTGAGGTCGGCACTCTGAAGGGTCTTCAGCCCGTCGTACCAATCGTCCTGCAGTTCGCCTGCTTTCGAGGCGATCTTCTCTGCGATGGCCTCGCAGGTTCCTGTCGAGGAACCAAAAATGACTATTGTTGCGTTCATACCTAAATATAATAATGTTGTTAATTCTTATTGATACATCTGCCTTTTCTCTGGCAGTACCGCTGGCACTGGGCACAGATATCATATCCGAGCATGGCGCCAAGGATAAAATCCTCTTCGGGCGTGAGTTGGTTCAGTGGGCGGGTCACGATGAGACGGATGGCTTCCAGGCATTCTGGGCGCCCAAAATACACGTTCAGGTTCTGCTGCCCGGCAGCTCTCCAATCGTGATACGGCTTGCTCGCGATACTTTTTGTTGCAGGTGAACAGCACCATCTGCCGTACGCCTTTATGCAGTTCGTAGATGTGGTTCATCAGCACCTTCATCTCTGTGGGTATGGTTGTTGTCGTTCTCATATCTGACGAGTTCTTGATTCCGGCGGCAAAGGTACGGCGAAAAAACGAGGTGCGCAATACCTAAAACAGAGTGTTTAAGCATTGCGCCCCTACGATGGCCTGTAAAAAGTGATTAATCAAAATTAGGTATTCAGCCGCTTCAGATGGCATAGCAACAGTTTCCCATCCTCATAGATGTTGCCCTGATTGTAGTCTGCGCGGATGCTGGTACAGGCAGCGATGGAGCCGTCGGCCATCACGGAACCCACGCTGACGCCGGCCTGGCAGGAGAAGAGACGATTGCGCACTTCGCCTTCGTAGTTGCCGAGAAAACCCTCACAGCCGTAGTCTGCCCTAATGCGACCCTCCTCGCGTACCTTTTTAATATATTCGAACACTCCCCGGAACTCCTCATTCGAGAGTCGCATCATCGGATCGAGGACTGCACGACCTACAGGGAAGACCGTAAAGAGCCGCCAGCGTTTCACACCCTTGGAAATCAAAAACTCCTTGATTTCATCGAGTTTCTGATAGTTACGGCGGGTGACGCAGGTGACGATATCAAACACAAATCCTTCTGTCTCAACAAGCATTTCGATGGCTTGGCTCACCATATGGAAACTGTTTGTATTGCCTCGCATCCAGTTGTGATCTTCTTCCAAGCCGTCGAGGCTGATGGTCATCGAGTGCATACCCGCCTTCAAGAGTCCCTGATAACGCTGAGGTGTCAAGTGGAGGGCATTGGTCACCATACCCCAGGGGAAACCTCGCTGGTAGATGCCGGCTCCACACTGCTCAATGTCCTGTCGCATCAGGGGTTCACCACCAGAGATGATGACAAACACCTTGTGTGGATCGGTCTTTTTCGCGATTCCATCGAGCACCTGGAAGAAATCTTCTTTGGGCATATCCTTCTGGGCATCCTGCATCTTGCAGTCACTACCGCAATGACGGCACTTCAAGTCACAGCGCAGCGTACATTCCCAGAACAACTGTCGCAGGGGGTGCTCTTTGACGGCTAACTTGTTCTGCTCGCGCCACAGTTCCAGGGCAAGTTTCTTCTTGAGGGTCAGGGGCGTTACTTTCATTTCTTCTTCTTCAGTCTGATGTTTGCATTCACTTCGAACTTGCCTTGATACCAGCCGCTGCCTTTTTCCACTTGCGTCTTTGGCAACTTCTCTACGTTAATGATATCGTTTAGGAATTCACCACCATTGGCCTCGCCGTCAATATCCTCAACGACAATTTCGATTCCTTTCAAATTCGAGAACTCTTTCAGCGTAAATTGGCCTTGAGCATCGGTTTGCACAATCTGCCCAAACTGGCTGTCTACGACGGATCCATAAGGGGCTTCGATCCTGATGCCCGGTATGGGTGTTCCGGTTAAGTCCGTCACAGATCCTTTTACTTGATAGTCCGCAGACGGACAGCCGTATTCCTCCAATTCTGACTCGGAACACGATTCATAGCCTAGCATAGCCAGTAAGGCAGCCATAACAGCATGGTACCAACGGTTGAATCTTACTTTCATATACGATACTTTTAAAATGGTCTTTTCTTATAATAACTGCCAACCCGTGAAAACCTTGCATCAAATCCCGTTAAATATTCTTAATCGGTACCAAATTGTTTGCAGGATGCCCCTCATGGCGAGGTAGATGACCATTGCCAGCCATAAGAAGTGGTTTTCTGGTAAAGAGGAGTGGGGAAAGAGTAAGGAGATATGACAGATGGCAAAAAAGGCGAGGGCAGAGAGAAACGATGAGACGAGCATGCCTCGGGTGGCAGTCAGGCCGATGAATACGCCGTCCCAGATGAAGGCGACACAGCCAGCCGCAGGTATCAGCCACGCCCAATAAAGATAATTTCGAGAGGTTTCGATTACTTGTGGTTCATCCGTCAGGAGGCCGACGATCCGCTGTCCACCTATTATATATAATAAGGTATAGGCCGTTGCGACGATGAGTGTCCACATCCAGAGTCTGCGCAGTGTCTCGTGGAAGGCGGTAGTGTTTCTGGCGCCATAGGCCTTTCCGCCGAGGGCCTCGCCAGCGTAGGCAAAACCATCCATGAAATAGGAGAAAAACAGATAGAGTTGCATCATCACGGTATTCACGGAGAGGATGACGGCTCCCTGACGTGCTCCTGCTGATGTGAAATAGAGGTTCACAGCCACCCTTCCTCCCTCCACGAAACAATCTTCCGTAATACCTCACCACCAACCCTAAAGCCACGATGAAACCGGCATATTGTGCTATGACTGTTCCCATAGCCACCCCCTCGATCTTCATGCCGAAGCCATAGACGAGCGTCAGTGATGCCAGGATGTTCACCACATTCTGCATGATGCTGATGAACATCGGGAAACGGGTGTTCTGCATGCCGATAAACCACCCCAGCATGCTATATAGCCCCAGTACGGCAGGTGCGCCCCAGATAACGATATTGAAATAGGTGGAGGCAAATGGAACCACATCCTCTGTAGGGCCGATGAGCGCAAAAGATGCCCATTTCATCGGTATTTGCAGCAAGATAAGCAACAGGGCGATGGAGAAGGCAATAAACACCGAACGTGCCAGTATGCTTGCGATTTCGGTCAGGTCTCTGCGCCCTAAGGCCTGTGAGGTGAGACCGCTGGAGCCCATCCTCAGAAAGCCAAACAGCCAATAGACGAGGTTGAAGATCATCGATCCTACCGCCACCGCTCCGATATAGGCAGGACTGCCCATGTGACCCACGATGGCCACATCGATCATCCCCAGCAGCGGTATGGTGATGTTCGACACGATGGAGGGCAGGGCTATCTGCAGGATCTGACGGTCTCGGATGTTCATAACGCGTGCAAAGATAACTATTTTTTCACACGGATCACACGGATTACACAGATTTTTTGTACTTTTGCAGGCTGATGAGTATTATCGTGATTGTTTTGGCGTATTTCGCCATCCTTTTCGGTATCAGCCGCCTCACCAGCAGACGGGCTGATAACCAGACCTTCTATCGGGCCAACCGTCGTGCACCGTGGTATATGGTGGCCTTTGGCATGATTGGCGCCTCTATCTCTGGCGTCACCTTCGTCTCTGTGCCAGGCATGGTGCTCACATCGCAGATGACCTATCTGCAGATGTGCCTCGGTTTCATCGTGGGATATCTGGTGATTGCCTTCGTGCTCCTGCCGCTTTATTATCGCCTGAACCTCACGAGCATCTACACCTATCTGGGTCAGCGGCTGGGCGAACATTCCTATCTGACGGGCGCCAGTTTCTTCCTGTTGTCGAAGATGACAGGAGCCGCAGTCAGGTTTTATGTCGTCTGTATCATCCTGCAGCAGTTTGTCTTCGAGCCTGCCGGCATCCCCTTTATCGTGAATGTGGTGCTGATGGTGCTGCTCATCTGGCTCTATACGCGCCGCGGGGGCATCGGCACACTCGTCTTTACCGATTCCTTTCAGACGCTCTGCCTCTTTACGGCCCTCATCCTCATAACCCTTTCAGTCATGGGTGAACTACATCTGACTGTCGGTGAGGCTGTTGCTGCGATTTCCGAAAGTGAAATGAGCCGTATCTTCGTATTCGACGACTGGGTGTCGCCCCATCACTTCTGGAAGCAGTTCCTGAGCGGTGCCTTCATCGCCATCGTGATGACAGGACTGGATCAGGATATGATGCAGAAGAACCTGACTTGCAAGACGTTACGCGACGCTCAGAAGGATATGTGTACCTATGGTGTCGCCTTCGTGCCCGCCAACCTGCTCTTTCTGACACTCGGCGTGCTGCTGACGATGGTTCTCGGCACAGGGCTCAAAGGCGACGCCCTGCTCCCCACCTATATCCAAAGTGTGGCCGAATCTTCTGCATTCGGCTCATCTTACCTCTTGCCTCTTACCACTTACCTCTTTATCATCGGTATTGTGGCGGCCTCATTCTCGAGTGCCGACTCAGCATTGACATCGCTGACCACCTGTTTTTGTGTGGACATCCGCAGGCAGCCTGACAATGAGGCGCTCAGAAAGAAGACGCATGTCGCCATGTGCCTCTTCTTCGTGCTCTTCATCCTGCTGTTCCGGCAGATCAACTCCACGTCGCTCATCGATGCCATCTATACCCTGGCCAGTTACACCTATGGTCCGCTGCTGGGCCTCTTCGCCTTCGGCCTTTTTACGCGTCATCAGCCCAACGACCGCCTCGTGCCATTGATCTGTGTCGCCTCTCCTCTCGTCTGCTATGCTCTCGACGCGGCATCCCAGCATTTCTGGCAGTACCGCTTCGGCTACGAACTGCTGATGCTTAATGGCTTGCTGACATTCGCCGGGCTTTGGCTGACAAGCAAGGCATCGGAACGACCCTCAGAGTGAAAAAAATTACTGCAGTCGATAAAAGATGTGAAAAGTTTTTTGTACCTTTGCACCCAAATTAGCAAATCGTAAATGGTAAATCCGTAAATAGTAAATCAAAGGATGAATATAGAAGCATTGATCAGCAAGGCTGCAGGTGAGGCCGTGAAGGCGCTCTATGGCATGGATGCAACGGAGAAAATGCTGCAGTTGCAGAAGACGCGAAGTGAGTTTGAGGGTAACCTGACATTAGTGGTGTTCCCCTTTGTGAAGGCTGCCAAGAAGAGTCCTGAGCAGACCGCTCAGGAGATAGGTGAATACCTGCAGCAGAATTGTGCTGCTGTAGAGAAGTTCAATGTGGTGAAGGGATTCCTGAACCTCTGCATCGGCGATGGTGCCTGGCTCGAACTGCTCAAGGCCATCGACGCCGACGAGCATTTCGGCATGAAGCAGGCTACGGAGGACTCTCCCCTCGTGATGATCGAATATTCATCGCCCAACACGAACAAGCCCCTCCACCTCGGCCATGTGCGTAACAACCTGTTAGGCTGGTCGTTAGCCCAGATCATGGAAGCAAATGGTAACAAGGTGGTGAAGACCAATATCGTGAACGACCGCGGTATCCACATCTGCAAGTCGATGCTCGCCTGGCTGAAATATGGCAACGGCGAGACCCCTGAAAGTTCTGGTAAGAAGGGCGACCACCTGATTGGCGACTACTATGTGGCCTTCGACAAGCATTATCGCGATGAAATCAAGGAATTAGTGGCTCAGGGCATGGACGAGGAGAAGGCCAAGCACCCTGAGGTGCGTGCCCTGTGGGAGAAGATGAACAACTGGGTGTATGCCGGCTTCGACGAGACCTACAAGAAGATGGGCGTCTCATTCGATAAGATCTACTACGAGAGCCAGACCTATCTGAAGGGCAAGGCCAAGGTAGAGGAAGGACTCGCCAAGGGCCTCTTTGAGCGCCACGAGGACAACAGCGTCTGGGCCGACCTCACCAACGAGGGCCTCGACCAGAAACTGCTGCTCCGTAGCGATGGAACCAGCGTTTATATGACCCAGGACATCGGTACGGCCGAGATGCGCTTCCAGGACTATCCCATCGACAAGATGATCTATGTCGTGGGTAATGAGCAGAACTATCACTTCCAGGTGCTCTCCATCCTGCTCGACCGCTTAGGATTCAAGTGGGGTAAGGAACTGACGCACTTCTCATACGGTATGGTGGAACTGCCCAACGGTAAGATGAAGTCGCGTGAGGGAACGGTGGTCGATGCTGACGACCTGATGGCGCTGATGGTGGAAGATGCCTACAAAACCTCGATGGAATTGGGCAAATTCGACGATATGACAGAGGAAGAGCGTCGTGAGATTGCCCGTATCGTGGGTATGGGTGCCCTGAAATACTTCATCCTGAAGGTCGATGCCCGTAAGAATATGCTCTTCAATCCAGAGGAAAGTATCGATTTCAACGGCAATACAGGCCCCTTCATCCAGTACACCTATGCCCGTATCCGCTCGATTCTCCGCAAGGCTGAAGGCTTGAACATTTCTCTCGCCTCACACCTCTCACCACTCACCACTAAAGAGATCGAACTGATCCAGAAGATGAACGAGTTTGGTGCCGCTGTCGAGCAGGCTGGCAAGGACTACTCGCCTTCAGGCATCGCCAACTACTGCTATGAGTTGACCAAGGTGTTCAATCAGTTCTATCACGACTACTCCATCCTCAACGAGCCCGATGAGCAGAA
>CACZTJ010000138.1 GCA_902784065.1 uncultured Prevotellaceae bacterium
TTGGTCTTGTGTTCATAGTCCAATCGTCCATTCCATGAATGATGTTTGTAGCCAGGCATCCAGTAATGTTCGTTATAACTATAGAGAGGTTGCTGACTGGCATCGTACATGGTTGTCGGTCCTCCACCTTGAACATTGATCTTATAGAAATAGCCACCAAATGAGGCTGATATCAGATTGAGCGTATCAATATCATAACTGGCACTAAGGTCTGTATAGAAGATATCGCCAGGGTTAGAGCCTTCTGAATGTGATTTCTGGGTTCTGCCAGATTCAAGATAAGTTCGTTCCATGTCTCGGATATTCTCGGAACTCTTTTCCGTCATTTTGTTATAACCAGCGTCAATGGATACAATAGCCTTACCGAATTGCGTTGTCATGTTTCCACTAATACTCGGTGCTTTTGTGGTGCTATAGGAGAGGTTTACTCCACCTGTGACACCATTAAAGCTACGACCATCCATCATGACGATGTTAAGGATGGCATTGACGCCCTCGGCATCCTCACGTGCTCCAGGGTCGGTAATAACCTCGATGCGCTTCACCATTGAGGCAGGCATAGACTTCAGAATCTCCTTGGCGTTTTGGGTAAGGCTGGGATCAAGGTGACCGTTCTTGTATATCTTAAAACTGCTGTTTCCTTTAACCTTTATATTTTCTTCGCCGTCAACGGTAACCATCGGCACCTTGCGCAACATATCAAGTACGGTTTGTGTTTTTGACTCTTCGTCAGCCTGGACATCGTAACCAATACGATCGATGTCCTGTTTAATCAATTGGCGTTGAGCCTTGACAGTTACGCCTTCTAATTCCTTATTCCAAGTAATAGAGTCGTTTTGCACCTTTGTGCTGTCGGTCTGTGCCATCCCGAATGTTGCTGTCGAAAACATGACAAGCAAGAGCAGTAATCTTCTGTAGAGTTTCATCTTATTCATTATAATTATTATTCCTTTGAGATTTGACTTTTCCCCAGTTTGTATGACGCAAGAGGCTATCTGCTTTCTCTATCATTTCTGAGAGTTCTTCAGTAGGTTTCTCTTCTTTGCGTGCAAGAGCGAGAAAACGTTCATAGTATTCCTTGGCTTGTCTGCCGTCTTGTGAGCAGTAGAGATAGGCATTAGCTAAATTGTAATAGGTAGCTATGGATGTAGGATTATACGCCAAATGTTCTTTCCAAGCTGTGATGGCTTCTTGATAGTGTTCTGTCATATAATAGCCTTCACCTTCGGAGAGGGTGATGGCTTTCATCACAGTGGTGTCAGGACGGAGCAGTTCCCTGGCCAGACTCAGGTAAGCCAGTCCCTCTTCATAACGCTTGGTGTCGACACAGACCACGCCAAGGCGCCAGGCAGCACCAGCGTGTTGCATCTGGGAAAGGGTTAAGGCTGCTGACAGGTGTGTATAGGCACGCTCAAGGTCTTTGATTTGTGAGTAGCACATGCCGGCAGAATAAAGGGTGTTGAAGGTGGAATCGCCCAACTCAAGCAAATGATTGTATATCATGCTTGCTGCAGTGAAGTCGCGATTCATAAACCATGCGTCGGCCAACGCCCTGTGCACGGGGATATTCGTGGAGTCCCTAAGACTGTATTTCAGCCCGCAGATGATGCCATTTTGCGGTTGATTGTTCTTGGTAAATGAGTGTATCAGATTAGCCACAACCTCGCCATCCATAGGATAACGATTTACCAGCTGACTTGCCCAGAAGATAAACGAGTCATTGTCGCCTTGTTTCTGATAACTGAAAGCTAACTGTCGGAATGATTCGTGACTCAGACTATCCTCTGGGATGAGCTTTAGGATATCTGATGCCTGGCGATAGTTGGCACGTTTGTAATAACAGTTGGCCAGTCTTCTGGCAATGGAGTAAGAAACAGCCGTGCTCCTTTCTGCCCCATCCTTAATCTTCCGGATAATCTCATCTGCTTTTTTTGGTGGCAGATTATCTAATTGTTCCAGTTGGTCAAGCGGTATCTTCGTTTCTTCTGCTGATTCAACGGAAACCTTTCCCTTCTCGATATCGTATGCCTTCAGATAATAGCCGAGAGCCTCAAAGGTGTTATACTGGCTCATACAACTATCACCCTTAAATATAAGGATAGCAAGAGAATCCTTATCAGACTCTGTTATTCTCTTTTCTGGTAGCCTCTCGCCTTTAGCGGAGAAAGAGGCTGCTAAAGCCAAGAGGATAATAAAAATGGCTTTCTTATTCATATTCGTTTCGTTTTTGATTGCAAAGTAAAACAATCGATACGAAAAAGCCCTTGGCGAAGCCTGAAAAGTGACAGCCGAGGGTAAAGGTCTTAACCCTGGTTAAGAGTATGTGTAAAATTTGCGCTTAATCTTTGCCGAAAGTGATATCTTTGCGGATGGTGAACCCATATCTGCCAATCGTCTATTTCTTTGAACAGGCGGGAGAGGATGTCCTTGTAGTCGTCGGGATAGACCATGGTGTAGATGAACCAGAGTTTGTGATTGGCCATGACCTTCGTGTAATAGCTGTAGTCTTCGATAAGACTGCCGTTTTCGTACTGCGGACCAGAGAGGATGAAGTAATCGCTGCCGAGGTTGCGGTCTGTGGCATGAAGCACCTGTGCCAGCGAGTCCATACCGTTCTTTAATGACTGGCCGTTGTTGTACATCACATAGCTCTCGATGACGACGGTAATCCATTGGTCGCCATACTCGAAGCGCATACGACCTTTCTCTTCTTGAAGGGAATCGGGCTGTGCGATGAAGAAAGAAGGGACACGCACGACATAGTCATAGTCTTTGTTCTTGTATTCGTTCATGTCTGCATATTTGAGATAGCGCCCGAAGACCTCCTTGTGCGACTTCAAGCCGCTGCATGAACGGATCCAATCGATGCTTGCAGCCACGAGGACGATGGCAATAAATATGAAGATGGCCTTTCTCATTTGCTCTGTAATATTCCCGTTTCTGTATCCCGATGGTTCATGGTACGCTGGATATCGCGATATTTACGACCAGACGAGAGATGCCACGTAAGATTGAGTGTCAGCATATTGCCCAAATCGCGGCTGTGTTGTGACGCCTCTTTGTGGATGTAACGGCTGAGCACTTCTGTTTTGTGAGTGAGCGGACGAGCGCAGAAGGGATGTTGAGCATAGAGGGATAAGGTTACATTCTTCATCTG
>CACZTJ010000139.1 GCA_902784065.1 uncultured Prevotellaceae bacterium
TATGCCAGAGATTGAAAGGAAAGCTCTTGATATGGCTACTGGTAAGATGCTGGATGTGGGTGCTGGATCTGGTTGTCATTCGCTTGTCTTACAGGAAAAGGGCATCGATGTGACTGCCATTGACATTTCCCCTTTGTCCGTTGAGACCATGAAAGAGCGTGGTGTTAAGAAAGTGATGGAGCAGGATTTCTTCACTATGGAGGGGCAATACGATACCATTCTAATGCTGATGAACGGTATAGGCATCGTTGGAACCTTGGAGCGTTTGCCTAAGTTCTTCCGTCAACTTGATAAAATACTGGCTCCTGGAGGTCAAGTGCTGTGTGATTCATCTGATATATCCTATGTGTTTGAGGGTGAAGATGGTATGATTGACATTCCTAATGAAATGGAATATTACGGAGAGCATAGCTTCCAAATGCAGTATAAGGACACCATCGGAGAACCCTTTGACTGGCTTTATATTGACGCAGACACCCTAAGAGAGCAAGCATCGAAGAATGGATATGCCGTTGAGGTGGTTGCAGAGGGAGAGCATTACGATTATCTAGCACGAATAACAAAGAAATAAGTCATGTTACAACATATCGCAGATTTTACGGCCTGGCCTATTCTCACAGGTATTTTGGTGGGTTACATTGCCAATCGTATAATGAGTGGCGAAGGTAAGGGCTGCTGCATGAACCTTATCATCGGCATCATTGGCAGCTATGTAGGTACTTTTATCAGCCATCTGCTGAACATAGAACTGTTGGGGAAAGGCTACCTTACCAATTTCGTGTTCTGTGTTGTGGGGGCGGTTACAGTATTGTGGATTTGGAAGAAGCTGTTTGATTGATGGAGAAAATCAAGTGTACCATAGAGCGAATCACGTTCCAGAACCCAGAGAACGGCTATTCTGTCCTACAGGCTACCATCAAGGGTTATAGGGAAGAACAGACTCTCGTCGGCACGTTCCACGAGGTAACGGTGGGGGCAGTCCTGACGGTGGAGGGTAATTGGCGCGTCGATAAGCGATATGGCAGACAGTTCGCCGCTGAGAAATGGACTGAGGAACTACCAGCCGACATTATTGGTATAGAAAAGTACCTGGGGAGTGGACTGGTAAAGGGAATCGGACCAAAATTCGCCAAGCTCATAGTCGCTAAGTTCGGGCTAGAGACCTTTGATATAATAGAGAACGATGCCGACAAACTGCTTGAAGTATATGGTATCGGTAAGGGGCGTGTAGAGAAGATCCGTGCTTCATGGGAAAAACAGAAGGATGTAAAGGACATCATGGTATTCCTTCAGGGACATGGTGTAAGTTCTACCTATGCTGCCAAGATATACAAGGAATATGGTAAAGAGAGTATTGAGAAGGTACAAAACAATCCGTACTGCCTCGCTGATGATATTTGGGGTATCGGTTTCAAGACAGCAGACGGTATAGCGGAGAAGCTGGGTTATGAGAAAAACGATCTGCGCCGTTGTCGAAGCGGTATTTTCTATACTCTCAATAAACTCTCTGAGGACGGTCATTGCTATTCGGAGCGTGAACAGCTATTGAAATCAGCCAAAGAACTACTCCAGGCAGACGAGGAACCAATTACCCAAGCCCTTGATCAGATGATTGAGGCAGAGGACTTGATACTAGATGAAGAGGCCATCTATCTGCCACCATTCTATTATTCTGAGGTTGGTGTGGCGAACAAGCTAAAGCGGCTCTTGGATAACTCAGAGGGAAACCTCTTCGATGGGTCGCTTGACATCGAGGCCATCGTTAAGCAAACTAGCATCCAGTACGATGACGTTCAGGTTGCAGCCATCAAACAGGCCGTGGAGTCGAAAGTGATGGTTCTGACAGGTGGCCCTGGCACGGGAAAGACAACGACTACCCTTGGTATCATAGCGGCCCTCGAATCCCTGGGGCAAAGCATACTTCTTGCAGCACCAACAGGTAGAGCTGCTAAACGTATGAGCGAGGCAACAGGCAAAGAGGCTAAGACCATACACAGACTTCTCGAATATAACCCAGCCGAAGGTTATGGCAGGAATGAGGATGAACCGTTAGAAGGTGGTGTCTTGATTGTGGACGAGTCATCAATGATCGATGTTATCCTGATGAACTCTCTCTTAAAGGCTGTCCCCTCTCACATGAGGCTAATTCTGGTGGGTGACATAGACCAGCTACCAAGTGTGGGTGCAGGTAATGTTCTCCGAGACATTATAGACTCTGGTGTAGTCCCGGTTATCAGGCTTACTAGAATATTCAGGCAAGCACAAACTAGCAGAATTATCACCAATGCCCATAAGATAAACCAAGGCTTCTTCCCTGACATAAGCAACGGAAAGGATGCAGATTTCTTCTTCATCAAGCAAGAGGATCCAGAACTTGCTGCCAAAGAGATTGTTAATATCGTCAAGAACCGCATCCCTAAAGCATACGGCTATAAAACTAGTGACATACAGGTACTAGCCCCCATGCAGAGAAGTGTGGTTGGAGCAACGAACCTGAATATAGCCCTCCAAGAAGCCATTAATCCTGTAGGCGACGCAATATCTCGTGGCGGTTACTGGTTTAGGAAAGGTGATAGGGTAATGCAGATACGGAACAACTATGAGCTGGAGGTTTTCAATGGGGATATAGGCGTAGTCGAACTTGTGGATGTAGAAGAGAGAAGCCTAATAGTACGCTATGACAACGGTTCGGTAGAATACGAGTATGCAGACCTGGACGAGCTGACACTGGCTTATGCTACCACTATCCATAAGTCTCAGGGTAGCGAATACCCGGTGGTTGTGATGCCACTACTGATGACACACTTCGTGATGTTACAGAGAAACTTGGTCTATACTGGCATAACCAGAGCAAAGAAGATCTGTATCATCGTCGGAACCACCAAGGCACTAGCTTACTCTATTCATAACATGGTAGTTCTGAAACGAAATACGAAACTGAAAGAAAGATTGACAGAATAGCGATATGAACAGAAAAGATATAGAAACTTTCGCAGCCATACAGAACCACCTGTATGAGTATTGCAAGAACGTCCTGACCACACTGGCCAAGGACTATCCCGAATGTGG
>CACZTJ010000140.1 GCA_902784065.1 uncultured Prevotellaceae bacterium
CCCGTATTGTTCACGCCGAAGCCCTTGTCGCAACGCTCCTTGGCGGCACGAGAGGCAACGTCACGAGGCACGAGGTTACCGAAGGCAGGATAACGGCGCTCCAGATAGTAGTCGCGATCCTCCTCAGGAATCTCCCAACCCTGCTTCGTTCCTGCCTGCAGAGCCTTGGCATCCTCCAGTTTCTTAGGAACCCAGATACGACCGTCGTTACGCAGCGACTCAGACATCAGCGTCAACTTAGACTGCTTGTCGCCATGAACGGGGATACAGGTGGGGTGAATCTGAACGTAAGAGGGATTTGCGAAGTAAGCACCCTTGCGATAGCACTGAACGGCAGCGGTACAGTTACATCCCATAGCGTTTGTACTTAAGAAATAGGTGTTACCATAACCACCAGTAGCGATGACCACGGCATTAGCGCTGAAACGCTCCAGTTTACCAGAAACGAGGTTCTTGGCGATAATACCACGAGCACGGCCGTCGACGATCACCACATCCTCCATCTCATAACGAGTATAGAGTTTCACCTTGCCGGCCTTCACCTGACAAGAGAGTGAAGAGTAGGCACCGAGCAGCAACTGCTGACCCGTCTGACCCTTGGCATAGAACGTACGGCTCACCTGAGCACCACCGAACGAACGGTTGGCCAGCATACCGCCATACTCACGGGCAAAGGGAACTCCCTGAGCCACGCACTGGTCGATAATATTGTTCGACACCTCAGCCAAACGATAAACGTTGGCCTCACGAGCACGGTAGTCACCACCCTTTACGGTATCATAGAACAGACGATAGATCGAGTCACCATCGTTTTGATAGCACTTAGCGGCGTTGATACCACCCTGGGCGGCAATCGAGTGAGCACGACGGGGAGAGTCCTGAATGCACAGGTTAATCACATTGAAGCCCATCTCACCCAGAGAAGCAGCAGCCGATGCACCAGCCAGACCTGTACCAACCACGATCACGTCGAGTTTCAACTTGTTCTTCGGGTTGACAAGACGCTGATGAGCCTTATATTCCTTCCATTTCTCAGGTACTGGACCTGCGGGAATCTTAGAATCAATTACTTTAGCCATAATTCTTAGAAATTAAAAGTTGATAATTAGCAGAGGCTCGGAGCGCACTTGAATGCGAAAGCCAGAACAACAATCAGGAAGCAGAGCATGAGCAGCGTCACATAGATGAAGCCGATCAACTTCCAACGGCAGAGCCAGGTCTTACCACTCCAACCCAAGGTCTGCAATGCTGACCAGAAGCCGTGAGTCAGGTGGAACCAGATGGCAGCAAGCCAGATGATGTAGAGCACTACGAACACAGGGCTGGAGAACGTCTCTACGATCCACGCAAAGCCATCAGCCGGATCATACTGCGTGTAGGAACCTACCAACTCGGCAAACATCATGTTGTACCAGAAGTTGTACAAGTGCAGCAGCAGTCCGAGCAGGATGATGATGCCGAGCACGAGCATGTTCTTCGATGCCCACTCTACCTTACCGGGGTTGACCGTTGTTGCCACCTCGTAACGGTTATCGCCACGAGCGGTACGGTTCTGAGCCGTCAGGATGAAGGCAAAGACGATGTGAATCACTGCCAAGGCAGCCAAACCGAGTGTAGCCACAACAGCATACCAGTTGGCACCCAGGAATTCGCAAATCATGTTGTAACCCTCTTCCGAGAAAAGCGCCACCATGTTCATGCAACCGTGGAAGGTCAGGAACAAGATCAGCGCAATGCCCGTCACAGACATTACAACTTTTCTACCAATTGATGAATTGATTAACCACATAAGTTGTTGAAATTAAGTTATTTAAATATGAATAATTGTTCTCGTTTCTTTACACTTCGGAGCCGTCAAACCCCATCCAAACGTCGTCGCATGTACCTTTTTATAAGTACTTAAAGACTGTTTTAGACCGCAAAGATACTATAAAATAATGATATTTCAAAGTTTTTTGAGGTAAAAATGCATATAATATTCAAAATTTATTGTTACTTTTGCGGAAAAATAGCAAACAAGGATGAAATTCAAGTATGATGTGATAGTCATCGGAGGCGGTCATGCTGGCTGTGAAGCGGCCTGCGCTTCAGCCAATATGGGTGCCAAGACCTGTCTGGTGACGATGGACATGAACAAGATTGCGCAGATGTCGTGCAACCCTGCTGTCGGCGGCATCGCCAAGGGTCAGATAGTCCGAGAGATCGATGCCTTAGGCGGACAGATGGGGTTGGTGACGGATGCTACCTCGATTCAGTTCCGTATGCTGAACGTGGGCAAGGGGCCTGCCGTATGGAGTCCGAGGGCACAATGCGACAGAGGGAAGTTCATCTGGGAGTGGCGCAGACATCTTGACGCCACCCCAAACCTTGACGTCTGGCAGGATCAGGCTGACGAATTACTCGTGGAGAATGGCGAGACCATCGGCATCCACACCATCTGGGGAGCAGAACTCTATGCGAAGTGTGTGGTGCTGACGGCTGGCACCTTCCTTAACGGACTGATGCATATCGGACGAAAGATGGTGGCTGGTGGCAGAATCGCAGAGCCAGCCGTACCCCACCTGACGGAGAGCATCACCCGCCACGGTGTCACTACCGCCAGGATGAAGACTGGTACTCCTGTCCGCATCGATAAGCGAAGTGTGCATTTCGAGGATATGGAGATACAGCCAGGAGAATCAAGACCCTACCAGTTCAGTTATATGAACAAAGGTGGTGCCCTGCAACAACTGCCCTGTTGGACGGTGAATACCAATGCTGAGGTTCATGAGATACTCAGAAGTGGTTTGGCCGACTCCCCACTCTACAACGGACAAATCCAGTCGATTGGTCCTCGTTACTGTCCTTCGATAGAAACGAAACTCGTGACCTTCCCTGAGAGAGACAAGCACCCCTTGTTCTTAGAACCAGAGGGAGAGGATACCAACGAGATGTATCTGAACGGATTCTCTTCTTCCCTGCCGATGGATGTGCAGATTGCAGCCTTGAAGAAGATTCCTGCCCTGAGGGATCTGAAAGTGTACCGTCCCGGCTATGCCAT
>CACZTJ010000141.1 GCA_902784065.1 uncultured Prevotellaceae bacterium
GACTTCACGAAGACGAAGGTGGACTTCGATGCCCACGAGGCCTATCGGCAGGTGTTTGACAACCAAAGAACGGTGGTAAAGGTGAAAAGGTGAAAAGGTTAAAGGGTGAAAAAGTGAAAAGGTTAAAAAAGAAAAGATATGAAAAGATTTAATTTTATGATTAAGCGGAAAGAATGGATGGTGATGAGTGTTTCACTTATTCACCTTTTCACTCTTTCACTTTTATTGGGCTGTCAGCAGGCCAATGACGGGAAGTGCCATGTAGAGGGTGTGGTAAACGGTGAACAGTATGAGGGTAAGCGCATCTTCATCGTGCCGCTCTATGGCAAGAAAACGGCAGAATATGTGGATTCGATGGAGATTACCAATGGCAAGTTCCATTTTACCAAGGACTCGATGCAGATGTACAAGATACTGCTCGACTACCATTTCCGCATGGGTATTCAGCCATTGCTGGTGGTAGGTGAGCCTGGTACCATCAAGGTGGTGATCGACAGTGTAAGTCATGCTTCAGGTACTCCTCAAAACGACTCACTTGAGAAATGGAAGATGCGCACAGAGATGCACAACCGTGAGTTGGGTAAGATGCACAAGTTTATTGTCGACCTGAAGAAACAAGGCGACAGCGTTCAGGCTAAATACATAGCCCAGCGAGCTGACAGTTTCCATCTGGTGTATAAGAACTACACCCGTCAGTTGGCGAAGAACATGAAAGCAGGCGTGCTTCATGATTTCTTGAAAGACTTGTTTCCTTTGACATATGAACGCAAGATGCCCGACGGATCTGTCAAGACGATCAATGCCGATACGAATGAGGTCATAGAAGAAGTGAAGAGTGAAGAGTGAAGAATGAAGAATCTGCTAACGCATAAATACAGCCCTTGGCTGATGACGATCCTGTTCGGCGTGGCGGTTTTTCTGTTTTGGAGACTCGCCTATCCCTTTGCGCTTGCCTATCAGGAGCAGTTCCAACTGTTTCTCTTCGATGGCGACTACTTCTGTGAGCGCATGGCTGAGCCAGGCGGACTAGCCAGGTATATCGCAGAGTTCCTCGTGCAGTTCTATAACAATGTGACCTTTGGCGCCCTGGTGCTTGCCTTGCTCTTTATGCTGCTGCTGGTCACCATGGGGAAAGTAGTCTTCGTGGGCAGACCAGAACGACAGGAACGCTTTACGGATACCTTTGTCCTCTGTATGATCCCCCTTCTACTGTTGTGGTACACGATGGGTGACGAGAGCGTGTTGCTGACTTATGTCATAGCACTCGAACTGGCTATGGCAGCCATTATCCTGTGGAGGCGCTTTGCTCCCAAGAACACGATCCTCCGCTGGGTGACCATGCTGATGATGATTCCTCTGCTCTATTGGCTCATTGGCCCGATGGTGCTCATGGTGGCGCTGTTTCTCTCGCCCTGGCCGTTGGCAGTGGTGGCGCTCATCTATGCTGTAGCCTTGATTCTGGCAAGTGCATGGGTGCTGCCTTATCCTCTGACGAGACTGATGCTTGGCGTGGGTTATTACCGCTTCCCAGAGTCGTTGCCTTACGCACTCATGGGCCTGCCGCTGTTGATATTCCTGTTCCACTGGCTTTATCGCAAGGGTTATCTCTATTGGCTCAAGTCTGGTCTGCTGTTGGTGGGTGTGTGCATTCTGGGGGGGCTTGCCATCCCTATGGGGTTTGACGAGCGTAAATACGAACTCATTGAATACGACTATCTGGTGAGGGTTAACGACTGGCAGGGTATCATTGCCAAGGCTGAGCAGAAGACACCCGACTTGCCGATGAGCGTCAGTGCCACCAATCTTGCTCTGGCGATGACGAACCAATTGGGCGATCGCGCCTTCGACTTCTACCAACGAGGCAGTCAGGGTCTGCTCCCTAAGTTTGAACGCAACTTCGCCACGACACAACTGACGGGTGAGATCTATTTCCATCTCGGACTCATCAACACAGCCCAGCGCTTTGCCTTCGAGGCGATGGAGGCTATACCTAATTATAATAAGAGTGCAAGAGTCGTGAAACGACTGGCAGAGACGAACCTTATCAACGGACAGTATAAGGTGGCCCGAAAGTATCTGCAGATGCTCGAGAAGACTATCTTCTATCGCCGCTGGGCACAACGTACGTTGGCTTTGGTGGGTGACGAGAAGGCCATCCATGCACATCCACTCTATGGTACTTTGCGCCAGTATCGCTTACAGGAGGATTTCCTCTTCAGCGATCGTGAACTCGATAAGATCTGCGGACAGCTGTTCATACACAACCATCAGAATCAGATGGCTGCCCAGTATCTGTTGATGGCACCGTTACTGGACAGGGACATCCCCCGCTTTATGCAATATGTCAAGGTGGTGCAGAACAGGATCAACTACAATCCCCGCAGTTGCCAGGAAGCAATAGCCTTTGCCTTCATGCAACAGCGGCAGCAGCCGCCACAGGGAATTGTCAGTCAGTTTGTGTTGCAGCAGATGAATGAGTTTGGGCAGATTTACTCAAGAGACAAGAGTGCTGCAGAGCTGAACCAGTTCAGGAATACGGTATGGTATTATTTAATGGTAGGGAAATGAGAAGGAGTTTACGGTTTACGGTTTACAGTTTACGGTTTACGGTTTACGGTTTACAGATGATTACCTGGCAAGCCATTCTGATAGCCGGAATGGTGTTCGCTTCCTGCACCCAGCGGGTGGAGAATCCTATCCCGGTGGATAAGTTCCCCGCCATCTATCCCGACTATATCGGCGTGACGATACCCGCAGAAATCGCCCCGCTGAACTTCAATGTTCAATGCTCAATGGTCAATGATCAATGCTCAATGCTCAATGCTCAATGCTCAATGGCCAATGGTCCATGGTCAATGGTTGACGTCGTAGTCCGTGGCTCGAAGGGCGGGGAGATCCACACACAGGGCGACTATGCCGACTTCGATATCGACGACTGGCACGCTCTGACG
>CACZTJ010000142.1 GCA_902784065.1 uncultured Prevotellaceae bacterium
GTGTTATACTGCTGCATGCAACTGTCGCCCATCTGCAGCAGCACTTGCAGGGAGTCCAAACCCTCGCCCCGAGCGGGGAATACCGCCAGCAGGGCGAGGGCCATAAGAGTCAACAGACTTTTCATCATGAGAGAGAACAGTTACTTGGTGTTGACAATGATATTGTAACTCTTATCAACAACGACAGGGCCGATATCTCTTATATTCAAAGAAGACGCTTCAATCTCATCAAGAGTCATCACCTTACCATTGACTGTTATCTTCTGGCTGTTAAGATCCCTGCCAGTCTCATTCTTACATTTCTCGCGAGCCGAATGTAAGAACTGTATGATAAATTGCGTAGCAGAATTCTTGTAAGTGGTGACAGAAACTGTTTGTTTTGACTTATCGACAGAAACAGATCTTATTTTGTAAGGACTGATTTCTTTTAGCATCCCAATATCCACCTTCTCACCATCCACCGTCAACGAATAGCCTTCAAGGTTTGGGCTGCCTGCGGTCTGGGGAGAATCGTTATTACCATCAAGACTGAAACTCACGGGGATGGTGTACTTCACATTGACCACCTTACCATTCTGACGGCCAGGCCTCCACTTCGGCATGTTGTTAATAACTCTCAGCGCCTCAGCATCGAGGGCTGGATCGACAGATTTCACGATGTGGGCATCCCTGACGCTCCCTTCCTTGTCGACGACAAACTGTGCAATCACACGACCTTGGATATTGGCATCGAAGGCGGTCTTGGGATACTTCACATTCGTCATCAGATAGTCCATCAGGGCTTTAGGCCCGCCAGGGAACCCACGACCTTGATTTCCTGGCCATTCACCTTGATGGTGCCAGCCTTCTTGCCTTTCTTCACGGGCTGCTGCTTCTGCGGTTCGTCGTAGACATAGTCTGTGACGGTCCTGGCATTCAGGGCCAGGGCGAGGCCCACGATGGGGATGAGAGCCAGCAGTTTCAGCAGACTGCTGCGGTTTGATTTCTTATGTAACATCATAGTGATTCTGTTTTTGAGGGTACTGTGACTGATGCCGTTGGCAATGGAGTACCCGCCAATGCCTGAGGCTTTCGAGATTAACAGATATTGATATTGACGCGCATTAATCCCTTGAGAGAGTACCTCACCGTCGGCCTCGTACTCATGGATGGTGCGCAGATCCTGGCGCAGCATCCACATAGCGGGGTTGAACCACTGGAGGGCGGTGAGAAGATCCACGAGGAGCAGGTCCCAGGAGTGCCTGAGACGGATATGTCCCCGTTCATGAGCGAGAATGGCAGCGTTATGTTCTTCGTAGTCACTGCGATTCATCACGATATAGTGCATCCAACTGAATGGCGACACCTCCGCATTACCAGTCACGCAGACGATGGTGCCATCAGGTTGGAGATGCTGCTCGCTCCGTCGTATCAGCAGCCAGACTTTCAGTATCGACGTCAGCGTATGGCCTAGCGTCGCCACCACACCTATTATAAATATAAGGGGCAACAGCATCTGCCACCACACAGGCCCTGCATCTGCGGCCACCTCCATTTGGAGATCACTCACAGAGACCGTTGGCACAGCCTCCATCCTCACCGTCTTGTGCAGGGTGATCACGCACAGCGGCAGCACGAACGAGGCCACAGCCGTCAGCAACAGCACCACACGGTTCACCCTGTGGAAGGTCTCGCAGCTGAGCATCAGGCGGTAGAACATGTAGAACACGATGATGAGCACAGCCACCTTGGCATCGTATATCAGAAAGTTGGTCATACTATTCATTCTTCACTCTTCACTCTTCATTCTTCACTCTTCACTTCTCTCGATCTGTTCGATGAGTTCGCGCAGTTCCTCCACGCTGATCTTTTCTTCCTTGACGAACGAGGAGACGGCAGAGAGGTAGGAGTCATCGAAGTAGTTCTTGATGATACCAGCGATCGACCTGCGGCCATACTCCGCCTCAGAGATGAGGGGATAGTACTGGTAGGTATTCCCATATTGCTTGTGGTCGAGGAATCCCTCGCGCTCCAGGATGCGGACGATCGTCGAGAGCGTGTTGAAATGAGGGCGGGGCTCAGCATAGTGCTCCTGCAACTCACGGACGAACATGGGGCCGTGCTTCCAGTACAGTTCCATGATTTCCTTTTCCTTGTTGGTCAGTTTCTTCATTGCTTTCGGGTTTTAAGTTTCACCTTACACTTGCGTCGTATATCAATATCTGAGTGCAAAGTAACTAAAAATTTTCGTTACTTGCAACTAAATGCTTTAGTTTTTAAACTAATTTAAATAGTTTATTTAGTTATTAACGAATGACAAATACGAATGAAGACAGTTCGTTCGTCTTATTCCACCATATATATTTTAGCATTAATCTTTACCCAATAATCATTCACCAGTTCCACAGCCTCGATCCTACAGAAGAAAGCCTTGCCAGCATCCATCAGACGCGATATCACGAGATTCAACTCACGAGGCACATAGCCAATCCTTGTCTTCTCATAAAATATCGCGATAGCATTCTCGTCATGCTGATTCTGAGGCATCCGCTGCATTCTGAGCACCAAGCCCTTCTCCAGATGCGGAAACACCTTATCAATCTCTGGGCAGTGCGTAGTACCAGCCACAACGATATCCAGCAAGAAGATCTCCCTACTGAAAGGCTGAAGACTGTTGGGCAGTTTAGAGCCCATCATCTCCAGCAGTTCCGGACTGATCTTAGTTATCTGATTCTTCATTAGCCTGTTGTCTTAACACTTCAACAATCTTCTCCAGACGCTCCTTTTCTTCTTGAAGCCTCTCTATTCTTACACGAATTTCCTCCTTCTGGGCAGCAATCCACTCCTGATCATTCAACTTATCACGATACGTGAAGGGGAATTCATGTTCAATCCTGTCTATCTCCTCCTCGATAGCAGTTATCTGCTCCTTCAGTTTCCTGACGCGCTCCTCCCAGTCCTCTATGGTATCGCTCTCTACTGAAGTAAATGGCATTCCTGCATTCAACTCAGCCTCTAATTGGCGAAGTCGCTCCAAGTCCTCATTCCGATAAGCCTCCTGTACTTTCAGAAATAACTCACGCTCCCACTCCGTCTGCTCTGGGTGCAAATCAGGATGCAGTCTATGCACAAGGCGTTTATAGATCTGCTTCAACTCCAATTTCTCCGCATCCCTCTGCTTGCTGTTCTCCTCCTTATGTTCTTCGATATAAGCCTTTGCCTTCTTGATCTTCTCCTCTTCCTGATGGATATTCTGATTGAAGGTCTCTGCAGTCTCATCCACCTTCTGAGCAACCACTTTGATATCAGGTTCCTCTCCCCTGTTGATATACGCCTGCAACAAATCACGTTCGAATTTCAGCAGAGCAATGTCATATTGCAGGCACAGTTCCTCATACTGCAATTGTCCGATGGCCTCCATGTAGAGTGCCTCCAGGCGGGGAATCTCATGGAGCACCAAGTCATCACGTTTTGTGATGAGATTGGAATACACTTGCTGCAGGCGCTCATACTCCTCCTTCAACTGTTGCTTTAGGTTTTCGTTAATCAGATTCTCACTTTCCAATAGCCAGATTTGTTGCTGCCAATACGTTCTATAAATCCATTCTCACGTAAAGAGTTAATGATTTTCTTGATACCACCTAGCGATAGACCTGTACGCTCAGCAAGTTCTTCGCGCGTCAGATGTCCATTCTCATGAAGCAACATCATAACCTTCTGTGCCGATTTATTGGCTACTTTATCGGCTACTTTATCGGCTACTTTATCGAGCAGTTTATCGGGCAGTTTATCGGGCAGTTTATCGGGCAATGGTTCTCCTTGGTGTGACTTCAACGTCTTATAGATTTCGTTCAACATAAAGTCAATGAAAGGGCCAGACTGACCAGCATTTGTGCAGGCTGTGATAGCATCATAATATTGCTGCTGATTGCTATATACCATGTTCTCTACAGGCAGATGTTCAAACAGTGGGATTGCCATAGGCGCCCCATGCGACCATTACCATCAATAAAAGGATGTATAAATTCAAATTCGAAGTGGAATACACATGAACGGATAAGCAAATGGTCCTTTGAATGTTTCAGCCAATCAAAAAGATCACCCATAAGCATAGGTACACGATCTGCAGGAGGTGCCAAATGCACCAGTCCTTTCTCGCCAAACACACCCACGCCTCCACTTCTATAATGCCCAGCATCATCCACCAATGCCTGCATCATCACACCATGTGCCTTCAGAAGATCCTTTTCTTTGAAAGCATCGAGTGTGGGATACATCTCGTAAGTCTTGATGGCATTCCTTACCTCCTGAATCTCTTTGATAGGAGCCACCACATTCTTACCATCAATGATGTCGCGCACCTGATCTTCACTCAGTTTGTTTCCTTCAATGGC
>CACZTJ010000143.1 GCA_902784065.1 uncultured Prevotellaceae bacterium
TTAAGGGCGTAAGGGATGCCTGATAAGGGAGTAAGGAATAGGGAGTTATCTATATAAAGTCCTATCCTTTATAAGGTTAGGAGGCATCGGTAACGGAGTAAACAGGCATTACTAACAGGGTAAAGTGGCAGGGAGTAATGTCAGCGTTTACGTAAAGTGTGATTGGTCAGATTGAAGTAGTTGGCTGGGTTCTGTGGCTTGCCGTTCATGCGGGTCTCAAAGTGCAGATGGGGTGTTGTGGCGCGGCCTGTCTGTCCGACGAGGGCTATCACCTGTCCGGCTTTCACGCGCTGTCCTACCTTGACCATGTTCTTGGAATTATGGCCGTAATAGGTCTCCAGGCCATTGGCGTGCTTGATGCGTACCAGATTGCCGTAGCCGGAGAACTTGCCAGAGAACACCACCTCGCCGTCGAAGGCAGCATAGATCTTATCCTTGGCCTTCGTCTTGAGGTCGACGCCTGTATGCTGCCGCCCGCCGCGCTGGCCATAAGGGCTGATGACCTTAGCACCAGGCAGAGGAAAGCACCATTGTCTGGAGACGCTTGCTTCTGTGTCTGACGGATATACTTTGCGCGAGCAGCCTGTCAGCAGTATCAGTCCCCCGACAAAGAGGACAGCCAGCATTAAAATACTACAAATATTAAGGTGTATTGCCTGTTTCATGACGATGCTTGTTTATATTCACTTAAATCGGATGCAAAGTTAACAAATAAAAACCAGAATCCTTAAAAAATCATGCATATATTTGGGCCTCATACCAAATACGTGCATGATTGACAGGACTATATTTTAAGCCGAATTGCGTTAATCTTCCCAAATCGCTTTGCTCTTACAGGTTTTTTAATTATCTTTGCGGACGGAATGAAGATAGGCAACATTGATTTCGGCGAGCGCCCTGTGTTCCTTGCCCCGATGGAGGACGTGACGGACATCGGCTTCCGGATGCTGTGCAAGCGGTTCGGAGCGGCGATGGTCTATACCGAGTTTGTTTCGGCTGAGGCGCTGATCCGTGATGTGAAGTCGACCATCTCGAAACTCACCATCAGCGACGAGGAGCGACCTGTGGGCATCCAGATCTACGGTCGTGACGTGGAGGCGATGGTGGAGGCAGCGAAAATTGTGGAGCAGGCGGAGCCAGACCTCATCGACCTGAACTTCGGCTGTCCGGTGAAGAAGGTGGCTGGCAAGGGTGCCGGAGCCGGCATGTTGCAGAACATCCCCAAGATGCTTGAGATTACGCAGAAGGTGGTGGACGCCGTGAAACTGCCTGTGACCGTGAAGACCCGTCTGGGCTGGAACCACGAACAACTGATCATCACCTCGCTGGCCGAGCAATTGCAAGACTGCGGCATACAGGGACTGACCATCCACGGACGGACTCGCTCGCAGATGTACACTGGCAACGCCGACTGGACGCTCATCGGCGAGGTGAAGCGCAACCCCCGCATCCATATTCCTATTATAGGCAATGGTGACATCCATTCGCTCGACGAGGCAGACAAGGCCTTCGACGAGTATGGTGTGGATGCGGTGATGATAGGGCGCGCCACCTTCGGCTGCCCGTGGATCTTCAGCCGCGAGGCTCTCTCCCCCGGCCAGAAACTCGACGTGCTCGAGGAACTCCTGCGCATCAACGTGGAGCGCATCGACGAGAAGCGGGGCATCCTCCATACCCGTCGCCATCTGGCTGCCACACCCATCTTCAAGGGCATCCCCAACTTCCGCCAGACGCGCATCGCCATGCTCCGTGCCGAGACGATGTCAGACCTCCTGACTATCCTCGAAACCGTCAGGAAAGAATTATTTTCGACTTTTTATTGCACAGATACAATTAATTCATTATCTTTGCAGTCTGATACATAATATATAGAAAAGGTATGAAGATACAGATAATCAACGGTCCGAACCTCAACCTGCTGGGGCAGCGTGAGCCAGGTATCTATGGCACAGAGTCGTTCGAGAACTACCTGCCGGAACTCAGGAAGCGGTATCCCGACGTGGAGATAGACTACTATCAGAGCAACGTGGAGGGCGAACTGATCGACAAGATGCAGGAAGTGGGATTCTTCGGAGGCTATGACGGCATCGTGCTGAACGCCGGTGCCTATACCCATACCAGTGTGGCTCTGCACGACTGCATCAGGAGTCTGAAGTGCCCTGTGGTGGAGGTGCATATCTCGAACGTTCACCAACGGGAGGCCTTCCGCCATCAGTCGATGATATCCGCAGCGTGCAAGGGAGTGATCTGTGGATTCGGACTCGACTCGTACAGATTGGCGATAGAGGCGATTGCTAAGTGAAGAGTGAAGAGTGAAGAATTTGCTGCCGCCGCGTATTATGCATTATGCATTATGAATTATGCATTATGATTTAGATGAGTATGTGCTGAGGCATACAGAGGCAGAGCCGGAGTACCTGTACCGGCTGTGGCGGGCAACGAACATCCGAACCATTCATGGACGGATGGCCAGCGGACACCTGCAGGGCCGGCTGCTGAAGATGCTGGTGGAGATGATCCAGCCACAGTGGGTGCTCGAAGTGGGAACATTCAGCGGCTACAGTGCCATCTCGATGGCGGAGGGACTGCCTGAGGGCGGACGGCTCTACACGTTCGAGATCAACGACGAGATGGAGGACTTCACACGTCCCTGGATCGAAGGCTCTGAGGTGGCAGACAAGATTGAGTTTATCATCGGCGATGCGCTGACGGAGGCCCCCAAACTTGGTATCACCTTCGACATGGCCTTCATCGACGGCGACAAGCGGACCTACTGCGAGTGCTACGAGATGGTGATGGGTATCCTGAGGCCTGGGGGCTTCATCCTGGCAGACAACACGCT
>CACZTJ010000144.1 GCA_902784065.1 uncultured Prevotellaceae bacterium
CTTTCCACTCTGCACCCATTGAGAAGCCGAAGGTCCAGTCTGGCATACCCTTACCAATCTTCGTACGGTCCTCGTCAGTGATACGACCGTCACCATTGAAGTCAACGAAACGTACGTCACCGGGCTGTGCAGAGGGCTGCAACATCTCACCCTGGGCATTCACATAGCTGTCAACCTCCTGCTGATTCTGGAAAAGGCCATTGGTCTTATAGCCATAGAAGTAAGGCCAGACCTCACCGTTCTTGGCATGTACATAGTCACCCACACCTGAGGCACCGGCACTCTCGTAGTTCTGCTCACCTGAAGCATTGCCCAGTTCGATCAGTTTATTCTTTGCAAAAGAAGCATTGGCACTAAACCAGTAAGAGAAGTCCTTGATGCTGTCTTTCCAACCAAGTTCAAACTCAAGACCCCAGTTCTCCATGGTTCCGAGGTTGCCGTAAGGCTTAGCCTGTCCGATATAGGTAGGCACATTCAGTTCGAAGAGCATATCGGTAGTTTTCTTATAATAATAGTCGAAGCCAAAGCTCAGACGACTGTTGAAGAAACGCATGTCAACACCGATGTCGGTCTGTGTAGAGGTCTCCCACTTGATGTCAGGATTGGCTGCACGGTCAGGTGATGTACCATAGACCATCTTACCAGCCTCGACACCCGGCTGTGTCGGATCAGGATTGATCACATAACTTCCTCCAAAGTAGTAGTTCTGACCACCATTCATCAGGGCACGATAGGTAAAATCGGGAATTGCCTCGTTACCGTTCTGACCCCATGAGAAGCGGAACTTCAGCACATCCCACCAAGTGGGCTTGATCTTCTCCAGATAAGGCTCGTTCTAGCGCTCAGCATAGTTATAGTCGATACGACCGAAGTAAGAGGCCAATGAAGTGTGTGTCACGCCACCATTGCCACCCCATACAGAGGACTCTGTCTCCGGTGCGATGGCTGAGTCGATGTGTGCGTGGATGGGATTCTGGTCGAAGAGTTGTGAATCGCTACCGCCGAGGTTACGTGACTCGTAGCGTGAAGCAGACTGTCCAAGTACGATGTTCAGGTTATGCACCTCAGCGAAGGTCTTATTATAGGTGAAGTAGTTCTCTGCCTGCCAACGCATGCCACGGTTCATCTGACTTGTCACATAACTCTGGTCAGTATGGGTCATCGTACCGAGGTAATCCTCGTAACCATAGCCGTCGTAACCCCAGAATGCGAGGTCAATACCCAAACTGGTACGGAACTTCAGACCTGGCAGGATATCGAGTTCTGCATAGAATGAACCAACGAGTTTGTCAGAGTTGTTCTTGCCGGAACTGGGACGGTTCAATTGAGCCAACGGGTTTGTCAACTCCTGGAATCCTGAAGGGGGCAAAGAGAATACGCGACCATCTTTGGTAACGGCAGTAGGATGAGCAGCCAGGATCTCTGCACCCTCGGCCTCAGTAGCGTAAGGAGCCACCAGTGGAGAGAAAGCAATGGCACTACCCAGGATAGAACCATATTCGGAGTTGGTCTCAATACCTGTTGAGGTGTCACGTGTGTAACCAATATTCACGCCAACATTCAGTTTGTTGAGGAAGTTACGGCTGTTGTCCTCAAATACAGTGTAGGTAGAGTTGCTACGTGCGGTGAGACGCTCGTAGTTAGAACGGCCGTAGTTACCACCTACGATACCTTCCTGCTTGAAATAACCCACAGAGAGGAAGTAAGTCATCTTGTCGCTACCGCCATTGATGCTCAACTGATGCTGCATCACCGGAGCGTCATAGTTGAAGGTCTCGTCCTGCCAATCGGTATCAGGACCGTTGTAATTTTGGATGTAATCAGCAGAATAACGCGGCAGATTACCGTCATTTATCTGAGCCTCGTTCATGATCGTCATATACTCCTTGGCGTTCAGAACAGACTTCTTCCTCCAGGGATTCTGCCAACCATAACTGAAATCATAGTTGACAGTGGATTTGCCTGCCTTACCACCCTTGGTTGTAACGAGTACCACACCATTGGCAGCACGTGAACCATAGATGGCTGCAGAGGCTGCGTCCTTCAGAATTTCCACTGACTCGATATCCGTTGGGTTCAGGTAGTTGATACCACCGCTTACGGGCATACCATCTACAATGTAAAGAGGGCGTTAGGCTGACCCGATGACTGGGTGATCTGCACACCACTAACCTTACCCTTCAGGGCATCCTCGATACGAGAAGGCTTGGTCAGGTTCAGATCGTCACCATTAACCTTTGAGATGGCTGCGGTAACAACACTTTTCTTCTGGACGCCATAGCCAATGACCACTACGTCATTGAGCATTTGGGCATCTTCTTTCATCACGATGGTCATACCATCCTGAGCGTTCACTTCTCTTGTGACATAGCCCACATAGGATACAACCAGTTTTGAGTTTGGAGCAACCTTGATGTTGAACTGACCATCCAGATTGGTAATGGTCGCGTTCTTAGGTTGTGCCTTTTCCACTACGGTGGCACCAATGACGGGGTCACCATTCTCATCAGTTACTGTACCCAGAATACCTGTTAAGTTCTGAGCTGCAGCTGTCAGAGAGAGAAGCATGGCATAAAAGACGAAAAGAATCCGTCTTACTGCGTTTAGGTTCATTTTTTGTTTCATAAAAAACCTTTTTAATTATTAAACGATTGTTATGTTTGGTGATTCTGGGTGCAAAGGTAGATATAAAACAAGTGCAGAATAAGTCTATCAAGATGCAAATATAGATAAATGTCGTTTTTACACACATCTTTTAGCACTGATTATCAGACAGATACAAAATTAAGATCATTTTCGGTATATGGACGTTTTGAAATCCCATATTACCCCAAAATAAGTACTTTCGGGGGTAAAACAAAAAAAACAGGCCAATTATTTTGTGCTTTCACAAAAAAGAATTATTTTTGCAAAAATATTCAAAAGATACAAAAATGAAACGTTGCTTACTAGCTACATTATTTATATTATATACTTTTCTCGGTTGGGCCCACAAGGTGAATCTGGATTCCCTTTATCATGTCCTTGATGCCGCTATCGACTCTTCTGCAATCTATAAGAAGCAGAAAATGGATGCAATCAATACTTTGGAGAAACAATATAGCACAGCCCATAACGATCAGGAGAAATACCAGTTCGCGATGAGTCTCTTTCGCGAATATATCGCCTTTGTCAACGACTCTGCCCTCAACTATATCCAAGTCTGTATGGAAAGTGCAGAACGGATGGGGCGTAAGGATCTGCAGACACAGTGTGAACTGCTATTAGCCTACCAGTTAGCAGATACAGGATTCTACCCAGAGGCGGAGATCCACTTCAAAGCCATATCCAAGGACCATTTGACTGATGAGTTGGTGATTACCTATCTCACAGGCATGAACCACCTCTATGGAGAAATGGGTTACTACTCACATGATAAGAAACTGAAAGAGCAGTTCTTTGCAAAATCAGAGGCTATCCGTGACTCTCTACTCCAGATCTTACCAGAGGATTCATACAACTATAATGCCGTGAAGTCGGTAGAACTCAACAATCAGGGCAATACAGAAGAGGCCTTGAAGTGCAGTGACAAGTGGATGAAACTGACTAAACCCGGTACCCGTGATTATGCGACCATGTCATTCTACCGTTCTGAGATCTACCGCAATCAAGGTGATGTTGAGATGGAACGCTACTGGCTGATCATGTCGGCATTGACAGATATCCGTCAGGCCATCATGGACCAGGCTGCACTGTGGAGTCTCGCCAATTCACTCATGGATAAAGAAGAAGACTTGGACCGTGCCTATAAATATATGGATTTCTCATGGGAGTGTATCTCCTATTTCAGTACGCACATGCGTTCATGGCTGGTTTCTCCTATCCTGACTAGGATTAATGATAAATATAAGGAGAACCTCCATCAGGCGTATACTAATCTGATATGGACCATTGCAGCCATCAGCCTGCTGGTGGTGGGACTGCTCATGCTCTTATTCTATGTCTCCAAGAAGCGTCGTCAACTGGCAGTGATCAGGAATGAGCTGAAGTATGCCAATGATGAGTTAGGGGAACTCAACAATCAGTTATCGACCAAGAACCAGGATCTCTCTGAGGCTAATCAACTGCTCTCAGAGATTAACGAGCAGCTCCGTCAGGCAATCATCCACCTGAACGACTCTAACCGAGTGAAAGATGAATATATCGGTAAGTTCCTGAGTGTTTGTTCTGACTATATTGACAAACTTGACAACTACCGAATCAAAATAAACCGTAAGCTGAAGGCTGGACAACAGGCAGATGTGCTACGTATGACCAGTAGCGAACAACTGAAAGAAGATGAGCTGAAAGCGTTCTTCGATCACTTTGATGATATCTTCCTAAGACTGTTCCCCACATTCATCGATGATTTCAACGCTTTGCTCAGGCCTGGCGAGGAGATCATCCCCACAGAGAAGAATCATCTAAATACAGATCTGCGTATCTTTGCACTCATACGACTAGGTATTGAAGAGAGTTCGAAGATTGCAGAGTTCCTGCGCTATTCCCCTAACTCTATCTATGCCTATCGCGCACGTATCAAGAATAAGGCTATAGGAAATCGCGATGAATTCGAAAAACTGGTGAAAGAAATAGGGATTAAAGGATAAAACCAACTTTGTTGCAGATACTTAGATAAAGACATAAAAAAGAGCCTCGGGTCATTACTGACTCGAGGCTCACACTTAAAAAGACGGCGGCTTCCTACTCTCCCGCATTGCATTGCAGTACCATCGGCGCAGGCGGGCTTAACTTCTCTGTTCGGA
>CACZTJ010000145.1 GCA_902784065.1 uncultured Prevotellaceae bacterium
TACTAACTTGTGAAATTTCAGCGTGCAAAGGTACTAAAAAATCGGTATATACACAAATTTTTCTTGAGAAAACTACTCAATACAGTTCATTAAGAAATCCACAGCCCCATTTATGCCGAATCTACGGACGTCCAGAGAGATGTCGTAGTTACGGGCATCTGTCCAGTCTTTTCCCGTGAAAGTCTTCGTATAGAGCTCACGACTATAATCATTATCCACCACCATTGCAGCCGCATCCCTAAGGTCAAGACCATACTTCTTGGCAATTCTGTGCTTGCGGCAGTCCTCCGAAGAATGGATAAAGATTTTTAAAGCATTGGGATGATCCTCAAAGATATGGAAGCCGCAACGGCCTATCAGCACACACGACTCCTGCTCAGCGATTTTTCGGATGGCGATAGCCTGTGCCTCAAACAGCGCACGCGAAGTCTCATCATGCTCTTGTCCATCATACTCCGCCTTATTCATATAAGTACGATAGAAATTAGTGAAATCGTCGCGCCAAAGAGGGTTACGGGCAGCGATACGCTCCATAGCATCCTCCACCACAGGAATGCGCTTGGCCACTTCATTCAGGATTTGCTTATCGAGCAGTTTGACATCGAGGCGGCGCGCCAACTCTGCTCCAATCTCATGACCGCCTGTACCAAACTGGCGGCTGATGGTTATCACGAATTGTTCTTCTCTATTCATAGTGCTCCAAATATTAATAGTTAAACATTTATGCCACAAAGATACAAAAAAGTTTCGGAACTTCCAAATATTTAGATACTTTTTTTGCCAGAGATATATAGTGCAGCCATCTCTGCGCAACGTTCCCCATCGACACCGGCCGACACGATACCGCCGGCATAGCCAGCCCCTTCACCACAAGGGAAGAGTCCCTGAATACGAATATGTTGCAATGATTCCCGATCTCTGACAATCCTCACCGGACTACTTGTTCTGGTCTCTACAGCAATCAGAACCGCCTCGTTAGTCAGGAATCCATGCGCCTGACGCCCAAAGACCTTAAAGCCTTCCTGCAAACGTTTTGAAATCATTTTGGGCATCCAGAAGTGCAGCGGGCTGGAGATCAATCCTGGGGCGTAGGATGATTTCGGCAGATCATAACTCAGTTTACCATTTACGAAATCCGCCATCCTTTGAGCAGGAGCCGTCTGCCTCATATTTCCCTGTTGCCAACAAAGCCGCTCCAGCTCTTCCTGAAAACGCATCACTTTCAACTGAGGATGATCACCACTATCCGCTATGCCCGATCCACCATCAAGATCCTCAGGTCTCACTTCCACCACCATACCAGAGTTACTCCAAGCCGTACCGCGACTGGCCGGACTCATACCATTTACCACGATCTGTTCCTTATCAGTAGCCGCAGGAATCACAAAGCCACCAGGACACATACAGAAGGAATAAACCCCTCGACCGTCAACCTGAGTCACCATCGAATACTCTGCTGCAGGCAGATATTTTCCCCGACCCTGTTTAGAGTGGTATTGAATCTGGTCAATCAAATGCGAGGGATGTTCCAATCTCACACCTACCGCAATACCCTTGGCTTCTATCTCTACTTTTGCCTCAGCCAGATAGCGATAGACATCACGTGCAGAATGCCCTGTAGCAAGAATCACAGGACCACGATACTCCTTGTCGGCCACACAACCCACCACCTTGTCAGCATCAAGAATCAGTTGTGTCATCTTGGTTTGGAAATGCACCTCACCACCACTATTAATAATAGTGTTACGCATCGCCTCGATCACCTTGGGCAGACGATCAGTCCCGATATGCGGATGCGCATCAGCCAAGATGGCCGTAGAGGCCCCATGCTGACAGAACACATTCAGTATTTTATCCGTATTACCACGTTTCTTGCTTCTTGTATAGAGCTTGCCGTCCGAGTAGGCACCAGCCCCACCCTCGCCAAAACAGTAGTTACTCTCGGCATCCACTTCCTGCGTCTTGGTGATGTTCGCCAAATCTTTCTTTCGCTCATGCACATCCTTGCCTCTTTCCAAGACGACAGGGCGCAATCCGAGCTCAATCAGCCGTAACGCAGCAAACAGACCACCAGGTCCTGCACCCACAACAATCACCTGTGGACGACCTTCAACATTCGGATATTCCGTTCTGACATATTCATCATCATGAGGCTGCTCATTCACATATACGCGTACCTTTAAATTAACATAGATCTGTCTCTGGCGGGCATCGATGCTTCGCTTCAGGATCCGCACGCCGTGAATCGTCCGCACGTCGAACCCATATTCATCAGCCAGCCAGCTTTTCAGTCTGTCTTCTTGTGCTGCCACTTCCGGCACCACACGTATCTGATACTCATTCGTCATATCTCAATTTTTGGCAAAGGTACAAAGAAAATTCGAGAAAAGTGATGGTGAATTAAAAAAAATGCATTACCTTTGCAGCGCCGTTGGAGAAGTCCCCCATTGTGAAGGGGTACCGGCGGTAAGATAAATTGCATAGAAATATGAAAGTAATGAAATTCGGCGGAACGTCCGTAGGTTCCGTAAAAAGCATTCTTAGCTTAAAGAAAATTGTAGAGACAGAGGCTCGGACGCAACCTGTCGTAGTAGTAGTAAGTGCCCTCGACGGCATCACCGACAAGTTGATCGCTATTTCCCAGATGGCCCTCAAAGGTGATAA
>CACZTJ010000146.1 GCA_902784065.1 uncultured Prevotellaceae bacterium
TGTTGGAGTAGATTTGCCCCAGAATAAGCGTGGCGAAATCGCATTGACTTATATCTATGGTATAGGTCGAAGTAGTTCAGCAAAGATATTGGATAAGGCAGGTGTCAGCCGTGACCTCAAGGTCAGCGAGTGGACTGATGACCAGGCAGCCAAGATCCGTGAAATCATCGGCGCTGAATTCAAGGTAGAAGGTGATCTCCGTAGCGAGATCCAGTTGAACATCAAGCGACTGATGGATATTGGTTGCTATCGTGGAGTCCGTCATCGTAATGGTCTTCCTGTTCGTGGTCAGAGCACCAAGAATAATGCTCGTACCCGTAAGGGAAAGAAGAAGACTGTTGCTAATAAGAAGAAGGCCACAAAGTAATTTTTTTGTTAACAGTTTAAAGTTTACAGTTTACAGTTATGGCAAAGAAAACAGTCACTTCCAAGAAGAGAAACGTTCGTGTCAACGCCATTGGCCAGTTGCACGTCCACAGCTCTTTCAACAATATTATCGTTTCGCTGGCTAACGACGAAGGTCAGGTTATCTCTTGGTCATCAGCCGGTAAGATGGGTTTCCGTGGTTCAAAGAAGAATACTCCGTATGCTGCCCAGATGGCAGCAGAGGATTGCGCCAAGGTCGCTTACGATCTCGGTCTTCGCAAGGTGAAGGCTTATGTGAAGGGTCCTGGTAACGGACGTGAGTCCGCTATCCGTGCCATCCATGGTGCAGGTATCGAGGTGATGGAGATTATCGATGTTACGCCGCTGCCGCACAACGGATGCCGTCCTCCGAAGCGTCGTAGAGTATAAACTAGTTTAACTAGTCCGACTAGTTGGACTAGAAATATCATTTTTAATAAATTATGGCAAGATATTTAGGACCGAAATCAAAAATTGCGCGTCGTTTTGGTGAGCCCATCTTCGGCGCAGACAAAGTTTTGTCCCGTAGGAACTTCCCTGGAGTGCTTGAGCGTCAGTTCCGTAACCTGTTCGAGAAAGCCGCAAAGGCTGACGGTATCACTGGTGAGGTGCTGCTCCAACTGTTAGAGAGCCGACTCGACAACGTGGTGTTCCGTCTTGGTATTGCTCCTACTCGCGCTGCTGCTCGTCAACTCGTGGGTCACAAGCATATTACTGTTGACGGTAAGGTGGTGAACATTCCTTCATTCCAGGTGAAGCCGGGTATGATCGTAGCCGTCCGTGAGAAGTCAAAGTCTCTGGAGGTTATCGAGGCTGCCCTCGCTGGTTTCAATCATTCGAAGTACCCCTGGATCGAGTGGGATGAGAGCGCTAAGGGTGGTAAGTTCCTGCACATGCCGGAGCGTGCCGATATCCCTGAGAACATTAAGGAACAGTCAATCGTTGAGTTGTACTCTAAGAACTAAAATCATTTAAATTAATGGCGATATTAGCATTTCAAAAACCCGATAAAGTCGTAATGTTGGAAGCCAACGACAAATTCGGCAAGTTCGAATTTCGTCCCTTGGAGCCCGGTTTCGGTGTGACCATTGGCAACGCGCTGCGCCGCATTCTTCTTTCATCGCTCGAGGGCTATGCCATCAACACCGTGCGCATCGCGGGTGTTGAGCATGAGTTCTCCTCAGTACCTGGTGTAAAGGAAGACGTGACCAACATTATCTTGAACCTGAAGCAAGTGAGGTTCAAGCAAGTTGTAGAAGAATTCGAGAACGAGAAAGTCAGTATCACGGTCGAGAATTCTACAGAATTCAAAGCCGCAGACATAGGCAAGTATCTGACCGGATTTGAGGTGCTGAATCCCGATTTGGTGATTTGTCATTTAGATTCGAAGGCATCGATGCAGATTGATTTGACTATCAATAAGGGTCGCGGTTATGTCCCTGCTGACGAGAACCGTGAGTTCTGCACTGACGTGAATGTCATCGCCATCGATTCTATTTACACTCCGATCCGTAACGTGAAGTACTCTGTGGAGCCGTATCGTGTTGAGCAGAAGACCGACTACGACAAACTTGTGCTTGAGGTTACGACGGATGGTTCCATCCACCCGAAGGATGCCCTGAAGGAGGCTGCCAAGATCCTCATCTATCACTTCATGTTGTTCTCTGACGAGAAGATCACACTCGAGAATACCGAGTCTGATGGCAACCAGGAGTTTGATGAGGAGATCCTGCACATGCGCCAGTTGCTGAAGACACGTCTTGTCGACATGAACCTCTCTGTTCGTGCCCTCAACTGTCTGAAGGCTGCCGACGTCGAGACCCTTGGTGATCTCGTGCAGTATAATAAGACCGACCTCCTGAAGTTCCGCAACTTCGGTAAGAAATCGCTCACTGAGCTTGATGATTTGCTCGAGAGTCTGAATCTGTCGTTTGGAACCGATATTTCCAAGTATAAACTGGACAGGGAGTAAGTTCTTTGCAAGCCAAGCGACCAAGGTCGAGCGCGCGAGGACATGCTGAATGCCCAATAAAAGAAAACAAGAACAATGAGACATAATAAGAAATTCAATCATCTCGGTCGTACTGCCAGTCACCGTAGTTCCATGCTCGCAAACATGGCTATCTCGCTGATCATGCACAAAAGAATCACTACGACCGTCGCAAAGGCCAAGGCCCTGAAGAAGTACGTAGAGCCGCTGATTACAAAGGCAAAGGAAGACTCTACCAACTCTCGCCGTGTTGTATTCAGTTACCTTCAGAACAAGGAAGTCATCAAAGAACTCTTTGGTGAGGTAAGTGCTAAGGTGGGCGACCGTCCCGGTGGCTACACCCGTATCATCAAACTCGGTACTCGTCAGGGTGACGCTGCTCAGGTATGCTTCATCGAACTCGTTGACTTTGATCCCGAAATGGCAAAGGATACGAAGAAGAAGTCTACCCGTCGTTCTCGCAAGTCTGCTCCTAAGGCTGAGGCTGCTGCTCCCGCAGAGGCACCTGCCAAGGAAGAGGCTAAGGCCGAGGAAGCACCTGCTGCTGAGGCTCCTGCTGAGGAGGCAAAGGCTGAGTAAACGATATCAGAATCTCTATAGAGAGCCTGCATCTGCCAACAGATGCAGGCTTTTTTCGTAAATGCATACATGGAAAACGCCTGACGGAATGCCTGTGTGTAGGGTTTCCCCTATGATATTTTCGGGAATTCCCCTTTGGTATTATCAGAAGAAATGCTTACCTTTGCAGCGTTGAACAAAAAATAAACGGTTGATTATGAAGAAGACATTGGTATTATCATTGGGAACCATGCTCATGTTGAGCAGTTGTGGCACATACACTGGGTCAGGTGCTGTCACAGGAGGTAGTTTTGGTTCGATTATTGGTTCTGCTATAGGTGGCATAGCAGGCGGATGGCATGGTAGGAATGTCGGATCGCTGATAGGCATGGCAGGCGGAGCCGCGGTAGGTGCTGCGATAGGCTCTGCTGCTGACAAGGCTGAGCAGCGCCGTTATGAGGACTATGCCGACCACGAGTCGGCGCGCAGTCAACGTAGCGAGCGTGTCACGCCTCAATATGATGGTGATGATGGCCAGAGTCAGAGTGGCTTCGATGAGAGCAATGGTGGTGATGACCGCCTGCTGGGGTTCGACGAGAACTTCAACAGCACAGCCCCTTCCACCGTTAAGCCTGCTTCCACTTCCATTCTTGAGATACGCCATGCGCAACTCCTTGATACCAGCCGCGACGGTGTGCTGAGTCGTGGTGAGGAGGCTCGGATGGTGTTCGAGATTTACAATACATCTGGCAAGCCCGTCTTTCAGGTCTTGCCGACCGTGGTAGAGTTGACGGGTAACAAGCATATCCACATCTCCGAGAACGTCCTCGTGGAGAGCATTATGCCAGGCAGGGGCATCCGCTATACGGCGGTTATCAAGGCCGACAACAGACTGAAGGACGGTGAGGCCGTCATCCGTATCAGTGTCCTCCAGGAGAACAAGGAAATCGCCTCACAAGCCAAGGAGTTCCCCATTCGGACCATGAAATGATACTAACGGATTGACACGGATTTGCGCGGATTATTAATCTAAGAAGGGTTCTGTGCAAGTCGGTGTCAATCCGATGCTTTTTCTTCTTCTTGTTTCTTCTTATACTGATCCCGCAGTTCCATCCAGATGGGCTTGGTATCAGCGCCTT
>CACZTJ010000147.1 GCA_902784065.1 uncultured Prevotellaceae bacterium
GCAATGGCAATCTGCTTACCGATCTTTGTAAATGTCTTGGCCATGTGGCCCCATCGCTTCAGCTTCGTAGCTTTACGATATTCAAATGCTCTTCCCATATTGTTTAAAATTTAAAAATTCAAAAATGTAAAATTTAACGGAGCTCGGCATTAAGCTGCTTTTTGATGTTAGCAATCAGCTTCTGCATGATCGCATCGATCTGCTTGTCACCCATCGTCTTCTCCTCATCCTGAAGAATGAAGTTCACGGCGTATGACTTCTTACCTGCAGGTAACTTATCACCTTCATAAACATCGAAGAGCTCTACCTTCTTCAGGAACTTCTTCTCCGTCTGACGGGCAATCTGCTCGATCTGTGCAAACTCCACATTGTTATCTACCAACAGGGCCAAGTCGCGGCTCACGGCAGGGAACTTAGAGATCTCCGTATAGAGCACCTCGTTCTTCTTGATGACCTTCATCAGAGCCGTCCAGTTCAGTTCTGCATAATATACAGGATTATCGAGTCCGAACTGCTTCTGCAGCTTCTTCGTGATGATACCCATCTCTACCAGTTTCTTTCCACCACGATTCTCGATGGTGAGACCACTTGAGAAGATATCGTTCTCTGACTTCTTGCGAACAGTCATACCCGGTTTCACACCGATACGACGGAAGATATTCTCGACATAAGCACTCAGCTCATAGAAGGTAGAGTCCTCATTCTGGTGAGCCCAAGAGCCCTCAACACGCTTACCTGTCACCAACAGTGAGCAATGATACTGCTCCTTGTAAGCCTGCATCGGATCGTCATCATTCTTCTTCTCAGGATCGAAAGTATAGACATTTCCGAACTCGAAGAAACGCAGATTCTGACGCTTGCGGTTCACATTGTGCTGGATGCTCTCCAGACCACCGAACAACAGAGTCTGACGCATCACGTTCAGATCGCTTGACAGTGGATTCATAATCCTCACGCAGCTGGCCTCGGGATAAGCGTTATGCTCAGTATAGTAGGCGCCCTTCGTCAGCGAGTTATTCAGAATCTCGTTGAAGCCCTCACCCACCAGCTGCTCACTGATCAGATTAGCCAGCTTATGCTTACGATCCTCATCACCCTTGATGACGAGTGAACTCTTCAGCTGCGTAGGAATCTCCACATTATTATATCCGTAGATACGAAGAATATCTTCTACCACATCACAGGGACGCTGCACATCCACACGGTAGGCAGGAATCTCCAGAGTCAGCCCCTGTTCATTTTCGAACTTCACTTCCATGTCGAGTGCACGACAAATAAACTTGATGGCACCAGATGAGAGCTCCTTACCAATCAGACGGTTGACATAATCGTATTTCAGTTCTACCACCGCGTTCTTGATGGGCTTAGGATAGACATCAACGATATCCATCGACACCTTACCGTCAGCCAGTTCCTGACAGAGGATCGCAGCCTGCTGAAGGGCGTAGATCGTACCATTGGGATCGATGCCGCGCTCAAAACGAAAGCTAGCATCCGTGCTCAGTCCATGACGACGGGCACTCTTACGGATCCATGTGGGATGGAAATAAGCACTCTCAAGCACCACGTTCTTCGTGGTCTCATAAGTACCACTACCCTTTCCACCAAACACGCCGGCAATACACATCGGCTCCTCAGCATTACAGATCGCCAGGTCGCGATCAGAGAGCTTATGCTCTACACCATCGAGCGTCTGGAATGGAGTACCCTCTGGCATCGTCTTCACCACAATCTGATGACCCTTCACCATATCTGCATCGAAGCAATGCAGGGGCTGACCATAGGCCATCATGATATAATTGGTGATATCTACGATATTGTTGATCGGACGCAGACCAACGGTTGTCAACTTATTCTTCAACCAGTCAGGCGACTCCTTCACCTCGCAGTCAGTGATACTGACACAAGCATAGCGCTTGCAGGCCTCCTGATTCTCGATCACCACCTCAACGGGCAGGTCGTGATTCTCAACCTTGAACTTTGAGCAGTCCGGACGATGCATCTTTGTCTCATAGCCGTTGCTCAACAGCCAGGCATACAGGTCACGTGCTACGCCCCAATGACTCAGACCGTCGGCGCGGTTGGCCGTAATGTCAACCTCAATGAGCCAGTCGCTCTCCAGATGATAATACTCTGCAGCAGGTGTGCCAACGACAGCATCATCTGGTAAGACAATGATACCGGAATGATCGCTACCGATTCCGATCTCATCCTCTGCACAGATCATACCGTTTGACTCTACGCCACGCAACTTAGACTTCTTGATGACAAACTCCTGGTCACCATCATAGAGCACGCACCCCAGATCAGCCACGATCACCTTCTGACCAGCAGCCACATTGGGAGCACCACACACGATCTGTGAAGGTTCGCCCTTTCCTAAGTCAACTGTTGTCACATGCAGGTGATCACTGTTAGGATGAGCCTCGCAGGTAAGCACCTTACCGACGTAGAGACCCTTCAGACCACCCTTAATACTCTGTACTTCTTCCAATGCGTCAACCTCCAAACCTGTCGATGTCAGGGCGTCACACACCTCTTGAGCCGTCAGGTCGAAATCAACGTATTCCTTCAACCATTTGTAGGAAATATTCATTATACCGATTTTTTAGTAATTACTAACTTGTGAAATTTCAGCG
>CACZTJ010000148.1 GCA_902784065.1 uncultured Prevotellaceae bacterium
TCTGCTTGCAGAGAATTTCTCTAATTATAATTTTAAGCATCAACATTGAATTAAAATAATTTGTGGATAAAATTAGGGCTAATTAGGATAATTCGTTTCAAAAAAAAGAGACATTCGTTTCAGAAAAAAAATTCGAGTATGAAGAAGAATAGTATTGTAGAGGTGGCGGTGATTGCAACGCCACACTTCGACCTTGGTCGAAGAAGGTGATAGTTCTCTGACCTAAAGGTACAGAGCGACTTCGTCGATTTGACCGCACTCACAGCGTTCCTGACAGCGATTACGACTACGTCGTGCGCAGGGTACGGACCGTTCTGACAGGACAAAAAAGCAGAGTATCCTGTTGGCAGAGCGCCAGCAGGGTACTTTTTAGGAATTGGGTATAACACCATATTTTAAAGGACGTTACACCCAAATTATTGATGTTCAGAGTTTTCTGATTACTCCTCAACAGCAGCCTGTGCGGCAGCAAAGTTTTCCCTATTTATAAGGGATTCCAAGGGGCTTTGTATGCTTCTTGTAAGCCAATATTTTCTTATCGGAAGATAGATGTTACCAATGAATACAGGTAACTGCCGAAACTGACGAGTGCCCATATCATCAGGACTATGAGCAGCAATATGACAATGAGGACGATGGCAGACTGCCAAGCTTTTTTGTTAACCTGCTTGATGATGGTTTCGTTACCGTCAACGAAGCCCTGGATCATTTGCATGTTCTGGATGTTGGCACGATGGAAGAAGTCAATAATGTCGCCAACGAAAAACGGTATCATACCCATCAGCACGTCACGTAGGGCATTGTTCAGAACGGCCAAGGTCAAAGGAATACTTTTGATGACTCTCGACGAGAAATAGACGAACGGGACGACACAGAGAAAGGTAATGGCATCACCCCAACCAGGAATGATGCCAATGAGTGCATCCAGATAATATCGGTCCATGTAGCGCGTCAAACTGCGCATTGTCTGATAGGCTTTACTGTCCATCAGTCGTTTGCGCCGCAATTCGCGTATCTCGTCTTTGTTCATTACTTAGTGCTTCAAAGTCATTATCTTCGTAGGACAGGCCAATACGCACTTACCACACTTCAGACAGTCAGGATGCAGATAGCCAATAACCTCGCCGCGAGCGTCATAGGGCGTGAGCTGCATGGGACAGACGCGGGCACACTGCTTGCACTTCATCTGACAGGCACTCGATACGTGGATGTTTGTGAATGTTTTGGGTAGTGGAGTGTGCTTGGGTGCTAACCAGTTGGAGATGGTTCCCATAGGGCAGAACGAACACCATGTGCGTGGCGCATAGATGAACGAGAGCGTGACACCAACGATGGTAGTCATAACGATAATCGTCCAAAACACCTTCCCCACTCCAGCCCACATTGCCAGTCCGCTCTCGTTCCATGGCACAAAACTCAGCTGAATACCGAACATACCAAAGATGAAGAATACCATGAACAGTCGGAAGCCGAAGGTGCGCACAAATTTGGGAATCGGACGATGGGGTGAGTACTTTGACAACAGACGATCGTACATGTTGCCACGAGGACACACATGTCCGCACCACCAACGGCCTTTAAAGATGCTCGTCACCACGGGGCCAATCATACAGATGAGTGCCAATAGACCAATCACTGGGAAGAACCAGCCAAGGATGATGTATGCGATGATAATCCAATAAAGCGGTAGCCCAGGAGTCTCGAAATGTTTATGAAATCGTTTTGCGTTGGCCATAATTCTATTTTTCCTTATTCTTTAATGTGTCAATTATCGTGTCAAGTTCACTGACAAACTTGGCATAGTCGTCCAATTGGAAAGGACAAGCTTTGAGCTCTTTACCCATGCCTGCAGGGATAATGGCGTATGCCTGTTCCTCCATCGCCTTGCCTTTTGCAGTCAGCGATACTATCTGCTGGCGCTTATCTTCCTTGCCACGCTTGCGAACTACGATACCCTGTTTCTCCATGCGCTGGAGCAGCGGCGTTACGGTGTTCGTTTCGAGCAACAACCGATGGGCTATGTCGTTTACAGGCTGGGAATCCTGCTCCCAAAGCACCATCAGCACCAAATACTGCGGATAAGTGATACCCAACTCATTCAGCATTGGTGTATATGCCTGTGTAATGAGTCGGGCCGCCGTATAGAGACGGAAACATATCTGCTTGTCGAGTCGTAATTCTTCGTGCATCTTATTATTTTACTATTTTACTATTTCACAATTTTACAAATTTTAAATAACCGCAGGGCGAATTGTCAAATCGTAAATTGTCAAATTGTCAAATCAAAAATTCCTCAATGTCCTTTTCGAAGTCCTTGGGTTCCGTGGTAGGTGCATAACGCTTGATGTTCTCACCGTCCTTCGAGATCAGAAACTTGGTAAAGTTCCACTTGATGTCACTGTCCTTCTCCACGCTCTTGCTGATGGCCTTGAAGAGCGTCTTGGCAGCTTTGGCTTTCAGGCCGTTGTACTCCTCTGTGCATCACCCTTTTTCATGATCTGGAAAGTCACACCGTAATTCAGTTGGCAGAACTCCTCAATCTTGCTGTCTTCAGCAGGATCCTGCTCCTTGAACTGGTTGCAGGGAAAGCCGATGATGACCAGCCCCTTGTCCTTATACTTCTGGTTCAGCTCCTCCAGTCCTGCAAACTGAGGCGTGAATCCACACTTGCTGGCTGTGTTCACCACCAGCAATACCTTACCCCGATACTGTGAGAAATCAATCTCCTTACCCTTGCTCGTCTGAGCTTTGAAATCATAAATCTTTGCCATATCTCTATTTGTTTATATTGTTCACGATGATAAAGATGGTGCAAACGAGAGCAGAGCCAAGCTTGCTTGAGCTATGCCGAGTGCAACCCATCTTCGCAACACAGTTGCAAAGGTAAAAACAAAATTTTATATCGCAAGCGATTTATTGAAAACTTTAAGAGAGTTTAACAATATATCGTCCACGATATAATTTAAAGTAGTCCCCGTATGTCAACATGCGCCAAATCCACTCCAAAGGTCCGAAAAGGAACCACCGTAGCCACCAGCCACTAACTACAATTTGGATGGCAAACACGGTGAGGGCTGTCAAAACATATTAAATCTTCCGCGAAGATACGAATTATTGCCGACTTTTTACTATATTTGCAACGAAAAATTATTTAGTTTATAAACAAACCCATTTTGAGAATTATTAGGATTTGAGTAGCATTGTCATCTCCATATTCCTGCTGAGCATTGGTGCGAGTTTTATCCAGCGCACCACGGGCTTCGGTTTCGGCATCTTCATTATGACGATGCTGCCCTTCCTCATGCCAAGCTATGGCGAAGCTACGACACTCTCAGGACTGTTGGCTTTCACTACTTCTGCTGCTATCGTATGGCGGTTGCGGAGTTACATCACTTGGCAACGGCTTTGGCCGATTCTGCTGACGTTCATCATCGTCTCGACCATTTCCATCTTTGCCCTGACACGTATCGAAGACCATATCTTACGACGTATCCTTGGCGTTGCACTCATCCTGATTAGCATTTACTTTATGCTTTTCAGTCAGCGCATAAAGTTGCCAACGACAAAGAAAGTGCAGGTTGGTGCAGGAACATTGAGCGGACTGATGGGCGGTTTCTTCGGTATGCAAGGCCCGCCTGCCGTGCTTTACTTTATCCAGAGCGAGCCAACGAAGGAACATTATATGGCAATGGCGCAGACCTATTTCCTGATTGGCAATGTGATAATGACTGGCGTGAGAGCTTACAACGGTTTCTTCACCACGACTGTAGCCGTTGATTATCTCTATGGCCTCGGCGGTGTCATCATTGGCACGATGCTGGGTGCCTATGTTTTCAAGCATATCCCCAACCACATCTTCCGCTACATCGTCTATGCCTATATCTGCATCAGCGGTGTAATCATACTAATGACAAATTAAGAACTATGGCATGTTCCTGCTTGCTTTTCTCATAATCCTATTCTTCCACCTCACAATGCAGGAATCCCATAATCTGGTCAATCATATCACAAAACATATTAAATCTGCTGCGAAGATACGAAAAATAAATGAATATTTGCTACCTTTGTAGCTGATTTTGAGAATTATTAGGAAATGAAAAAGATTTTGACTTGCTTGTTCGCCGCACTTGGGCTTACTACTGCCTGTGGCCAGCAGAACTTTGAAAACATGGAAGTGAAGGAGTTTGCCGAACTGATAGCAGACTCTAACGTGGTAATCCTCGACGTGCGTAAGGCCGATGAGTTTGCCGAAGGGCATATCAAGGGAGCCGTTCTAATTGACCAGTTCCAAAGCGACTTTGTGGAGCAGGCCACGGCAAAGCTGCCTAAAGAAAAGACCATCGCCATCTATTGCCGCAGTGGTCGCCGCTCAGCCAATGCAGCAGGTAAGTTGGCAAATGTCTGCTATAAGTGTGTAAACCTCAAAGGTGGAATCATTGCTTGGAAAGAAGCTAACATGCCAGTGATTAAAGAAGAATAGACTATAGAAACTGTCAGCCACCTGACCATAGAGGCCCCGGCTTGCATTTCTGCAGGTCGGGGCCTTGCTGTTTTGAAGTGGAATCACTTTATGATACCTCGATGGCTTTGGTGACCTTCTGCTTCGGCTCGGTCTTCGGCATGGTGACGGTCAGGATGCCGTCCTCGACCTTGGCAGAGATCTGATCCTTCACCACATCATCAGGCAGCGTGTAGCTCTGCTCGTAGTTCGAGTAGCTGAACTCGCGGCGCAGATAGTGATGGTGCTTGTCCTCATGCTTGTGCTCCTGTTTGTTCTCAATGGCGATGGTGAGGTTGCCCTCGTCGTTGATGGCCAAACGGCAATATTCTTTCTTAATGCCAGGGGCTGCAAGCTCCATCGTGTAGGCTTTCTCACTCTCCTTGACATTGACTGCGGGTGCTGTACTGTTGGCACGAGGCATCCAATCATTGTTCAAGAAATCCTCAAATACTGTTGGCATCCAACTGTTCTGAAA
>CACZTJ010000149.1 GCA_902784065.1 uncultured Prevotellaceae bacterium
ACAAACGGAAGGGCTGGGCCAACGACCACGTAGGGAATGTGTTTGTGCTGAAACGGGAGTGTACCAGCGCCAGTCCGCTTGTAAAGTAATCATTCGACAGATCAGGGAAATAGCGACGCAGCTGTCCGCTCGTCAACATACCTTTGTAGATGATGTTCTTGTTCGACAGTGAACAGATATAGAAGTCCTTGTCCTTGATACGGTTCTCTATACGTTTGCGTACCTTATATAAAATACGCTCGAACACAGGCACATTCTCCTCAGAGACGCCTGTCACGAAAATCTGTTTGATAGCAGGTTCCACCTCACGGGCTGCTACACCCAACACTTCAGGGTTCGTAGGTACCGTGCGCAGATGCATCAGCTGCAGTCCCTCGCGCTCGATCTCTTCGATCATCACACTCAGGATCTCCTGCTGAGCCTTTTCGTCTTTCGGAAGAAAAACAAGTCCTGTACCATACTTTCCCTTTTCGGGTACGGGAATACCTTGAAGAAGAATAAACTCATGGGGAATCTGTACCATGATACCAGCACCGTCGCCTGTCTTGTCTCGTGTCTCAGCGCCACGATGCTCCATGTTTTCCAGCACTTTAAGGGCATTGTCCACCAACTCATGACTCTTACCACCGTGGATATTTACCACCATACCCACACCACAAGCATCGTGCTCGTAGTCAGGCTGATAAAGCCCGTTCTGTGTCCTCAATGTCCTTTGTGCGCTCTTTGGTTGTTGAAGTTCGCAATGTGTCATATTATCCTTACTTTTACTTACATTCTGTTTGAAAATCGCTGCAAAGGTATGTCAATTTGTAATTATAACCAAATTATTGCTTACTATTCTTACGTAAAATTTTGCCCTTTCTGACATTTTGCTTGATTTTTATGTGTTTTTCTTTCATTTTGATAATTATCGCATCCTTTCCCTTCCCCATACTTTACACATTGTCATTTTGGTCAAAAAAGCTAATAAATGATGGATTCCATTTGTTCTTCTCCAACTTTTTTGTATCTTTGCCATCGAAATGATGACAGCAAAGGAAATAATAGCATATATGGAGTCGTTGCAGGATGAAGAGCAGCGACAGATCCTCATGCGGTTCTTCAAGACAGGGCCAGGTGAGTATGGCGAGGGTGACGAGTTTCTGGGGCTAAAGGTGCCTCAGACACGCGAGGTGGTACGTGCCGTTCCAAAGGACTTCCCTTTGGATGAGATCCCTGAGTTGCTGATGAGCCCCTGGCATGAGGTCAGGCTCTGTGGACTGCTGATCCTTGTGGCGAAGTTCGAACGACTGGCAACGAAACGACTGGAAAACAATCAGGCTGCTATTCGTGGTCGCGATGAGATTCTGACGATGTATCTGCAATATGCAGAACAGGCCAATAACTGGGATCTCGTTGATCTCTCCGTCCATAAGATCCTCGGCCATTGGCTTCTGTTGCCAAGTAACCTTGGCGATAGAGACTATAAGATAAAGGTGCTCGATGACCTCGCCCAAAGTCCATGCCTCTGGAAACAGCGCATGAGTATCGTCTGTTCGTGGAAGACCTCGCAGATGGGCGATCCTTCGTGGTGTCTGCGTTATGCAGAGATCCATCTCCATCATCCCCACGACCTGATGCATAAGGCTGTGGGTTGGATGCTTCGTGAGATGGGCAAGCGTGTCTCAATGGGCCTCCTTCGCGACTTCCTGCGTCAGCATGCCCATGAGATGCCTCGCACAGCCCTCCGCTACGCCATCGAAAAGATGTCAGACACAGAACGCCAGTACTGGATGCAGATTTAGTATAACTCCGGTTCCCACAGGTGGCGGAGCATATCTACGTGGCCGTTGGGTTTGAAGTGGATGCCTTCGGCCTCTAAGAGTGGGCGTTGACGGCTCCACCCTGGGGCTGTACGGCCTTCTTTGTTGACCACACGATGACAGGGTAGTGATTCGGCTCCAGGTGTATAGCGGAGCGTGCGACCCACCATTCGTGAATGACTGGGCCAACCTGCCAAGACAGCGATATGGCCATACGTAGTCACTCGTCCGCGAGGTATCTGGCTGACGATATTCAACACGGCATCGCGAAACGTCCGTGCCTGTTCAGGCGTCATTCTATCAGGATAATCCTTCATCGGCTGAGTCACTTATATTTTTGCCTGCACAAAGATACGGCAATAAGATGAAACCTCCAAAGTTTTTTCTTCGAAATGTGTAATTGGCCTTTCTTTGATATAGGTCAAGGAATTTGTGTACGTACACACAATAGAAGGAATTGACGATTTGTAACGAAATGATGGATATTTGATGCAAAGTGTAACAAAATGATATGGATTCTGATGTATATCTTTACAAAATGTCAGCTTCTCAAAGTTTTAACAAACAAACTGAAAGAAAATCGAATGAATATCCATCAAAAAGTCATACCTTTGCCGCTGCAAACAGGTTGCATCGGCGAGTGAAGGCTGCGGCTCAGCATAGCTCGAGCGAGCTCGGCTCTGCATTCGCCTTGCACTTCATCATTAATTATTAATTATTAATAAGGTAAAAAGAAAGAGTTATGAAAAGGATTGAAGCAATCATCCGCAAGACGAAGTTCGAGGATGTAAAAGAAGCACTGCTACAGTCGGACATTGACTGGTTTGAGTACCATAACGTTCATGGTATCGGACAGAGCCGTCAGGAGCGAATCTATCGTGGTGTGCAGTACTCGACGGATGTGATTGAGCGCGTTGCCCTGACCATCGTCTGCCGTGATCCACTGGTGGAACTCACGGTGAAGGTGATCCTCAAGGTGGCACACACAGGCGAAGTAGGTGATGGCCGTATCTTCGTGAGTGACATGATCGACACATGGAGTATTCGCACTGGTGAGAACGGTGATACCGTTTTGAGAGACAAGAAGTAAAGGTCCATCTACAAGTTTAAGGACCATTTATTATTAACACAAACACAATACAATTATGAACGAAATTGGATTATCACTCGATACTGTATGGATGCTATTGGCAGCCATGTTGGTTTTCTGGATGCAGCCGGGCTTTGCGCTGTGTGAAGCA
>CACZTJ010000150.1 GCA_902784065.1 uncultured Prevotellaceae bacterium
TACAAATGTCGATCTCGAACAACAGGTTGACGAGCTTTATGCCAAGATGTCGCAAGAAGAGCGCATTGCCCAGTTGAGAAGTATGTATATGGACGAACTGCTCGATGATCAGGGAAAGGTGGATACGGCAAAGTGCCGTCAGCTGATTCCCAATGGCATCGGTCATTTCTCTCAGTTCGCTATGCAGAAGCCTACTGATCCGAATGTGCTGCGTGACCGCGTGGCTGCCGTACAGGACTGGCTCATCCATCACACGCCCAGTGGCATTCCTGCCTTGTTCCATGAGGAAGTGCTGTCAGGTGTCAACACACGTGGTGCTACGATCTATCCACAGCAGATTGGACAAGCTTGTTCATTCAACGCCGAACTGGCCGAGTTGAAGACGAAGCAGACGGCTACTGCCATGCGTAAGATGGGTGGTGTATTGTCGCTGTCACCAATGGTTGACGTGTGTCGCACTCCGAGCTTTAACCGTTTGGAGGAGTCATATGGTGAGGATGGTTATCTCTCTGCTGTGATGGGTACTGCCTTTGTTAAGGGTTTACAACAGGGCGACTTGAAGAAGGGTGTTGGTGCCTGCTCAAAGCACTACCTCGGCTATGGCGGTGGAGGCGACGCTGAGGAGAAGGAGCTTATGGAAGAGATCCTGTTACCTCATGAGACCATGATCCGTCTGGCTGGCAGTAAAGTTCTGATGCCTGGTTACCACTCGATGGCTGACGCCAATGGCGAGAAGGTGAACTGTGTTGCCAACGGATTAATCCTGACGGATATTCTTCGTGGCTATTTAGGCTTCGACGGTATGGTGGTGAGCGACTATACTGCTATCGACCAGCTGCCTGGTTTGGAAACCCCGATGGAGAAAGCTGTAGCTGCCATCAATGCTGGTAATGATGTTGATTTCCCTGTAGGCGCCAACTACAAGAATCTGCCAGAGGCTATTGAGAAGGGACTTGTGAAGCCTGAGGTGTTGGAACGTGCTGTGAAGGACGTGCTGCGCTTTAAGTTCCGTGCGGGTCTGTTTGACGAGGATGCCTATCTTTATAGTAAAGAGCAGATTGTACTCGACTCACCTGAGGAGCGTCAGACGGCATACGACATCGCCTCGCAATCGGTAGTGCTGTTGGAGAACAACGGTGTGCTCCCATTGAAGGATGCTAAGAACATCTTGTTGACTGGTCCAAACGCCAATACGATGTGGGCCATGTGCGGCGACTACGCCTACCCTTCCATGACCTACTTTTGGAAGAGAAATATGGAAGACCTGGAGCATCCAGAAATCGTGACGCTTTTTGAGGGTATGACAGCTAGCAAGCCTGAGGGTGTGAACCTAATGTATAGTCGTGGTTGCGACTGGACTGAGGAGGTAGAGACTAAGTTCTCTGAGTTGGGTGATGAGCGTGCCTGGGAGTATGAACTGCTGCATCGTAAGGTGGATGCTGGTGAGAAGATCGACAAAGCAGAAGCCCTCGCGATGGCCAAGCAGAGCGATGTGATCATCGCAGCTGTGGGTGAGAACGTGATGCTCTGCGGTGAAAATCGTGATCGTCAGGGATTGCGCCTGCCTGGTAAACAGGAACAGTATGTAAAAGAGTTGCTGGCAACAGGTAAGCCTGTAGTGCTGGTTGTCTTCGGTGGTCGCGCCCAGGTCATCTCTGGTATTGCCGAGCAGTGTGCTGCCGTCATCCAGGCCTGGTATCCTGGTGAAGAGGGCGGTAAGGCAGTGGCTGATATTCTCTATGGTAAAATCTCACCTTCTGCTAAGCTCTCGGTCAGCTATCCGAAAGAGGAGCTCAACGAGCCTATCTGCTATAACTATACGGCTGAGAAGGATGCGCGCGTGCAGTGGCCCTTCGGCTATGGTTTGAGTTACACCACATTTGAATATCAGAACCTGAAGGCTGATGCCGAGGTGGCAACCTCAGCTGAGAGTTTAAACGTGACGTTTGAGGTGAAGAACACGGGTAAGATGGCAGCCGATGAGATTGTACAGATCTATCTGTCGCCGACAAACAATAGCCAACAGATCCGTCCAATCCTGTTGCAGGGCTTTGCCCGTGTGTCACTCCAGCCTGGAGAGACCAAGACCGTGAAGACCAAGCTCTACACCGAACAGTTCGGTTACTATAGTCATCAGGACAACCGCCAGTGGAACATCGCTCCTGGTCAGTTTATCGTGAAGATCGGAGCATCTTCTGAAGACATCCGTCTGCAACAGACTATCACCCTGAAGGGGGAACCTGTCATCAAACCGCTGAGAGACCATTATTTCTCAGAGGCCACCACGATGTAAGAAGCGTTGGATGGAGACCACAAAAAAGAGGATGTACAACTTGCACATCCTCTTTTTTAGTGGGCGCTGACGGATTCGAACCGCCGACCCTCTGCTTGTAAGGCAGATGCTCTAAACCAGCTGAGCTAAGCGCCCTTTT
>CACZTJ010000151.1 GCA_902784065.1 uncultured Prevotellaceae bacterium
CGTGAGCGTGATTATGCCTATGCAGGTTCCTTCTATGCTTTCGCCATCTGGTGTGGTATGGGTGTAGCCGCCATCATCGACTGGCTGAACCGCAAGCTTCAGAAGGAGAACCTGGTTGTTGTCTCACTCATATCACTCGCCTGCCTGTGCGTGCCCATTCAGATGGCCTCACAGACATGGGATGATCATGATCGTTCAGGTCGCTACTGCTGCCGTGATTTCGGACAGAATTATCTGATGACCCTTCAGGAAGAAGGCAATCCGATCATATTCACCAACGGCGATAACGACACCTTCCCACTCTGGTACAATCAGGATACAGAAGGTTTCCGGACGGATGCTCGTGTATGCAACCTCTCTTATCTTGCCACAGACTGGTATATCGATCAGATGCGTCGCCCAGCCTACAACTCACCCAGCGTACCCATCACCTGGAGCCGACTGGAATACTGCGCAGGCACAAACGAGTATGTTCAGATAGACCCGTCGCTGAAGAGTCAGGTAATAGAGCTCTATCAGGATAATCCTGAAGAAGCCCGCAAGCAGTTTGGCGATGAGCCGTTCGAACTGAAGAACATCCTCAAGAACTGGGTACGTTCGAAGCATCCTGATTTCCACGTCATTCCTACCGATACCGTCTATGTCACGATTGACAAGGAAGCTGTACGCAAGAGTGGTATGATGATGGCCAGCGACACGATTCCTGACAAGATGGTGATTTCGCTCAAGGGAAAGAGTGCGCTCTACAAGAACGACCTGATGATGCTCGAGATCATTGCACAGAGCAACTGGGTACGCCCGATATATGTAGCACTTACTGTCGGATCAGAGAACTACATGAATCTCGGCGACAACTTTGTTCAGGAAGGTCTGGCCAACCGCATCACGCCGTTTACCACCAACAAGCCAGGCGCCAAGAACTTCGATACGGAAAAGACGTATAACAACGTCATGAATAAGTTTAAGTTTGGTGGCATCGATAAGCCTGGTATCTATCTCGACGAGACCGTCACCCGTATGTGCTTCACCCACCGCCGTCTGCTGGCTCACTTAGCACTGGCGCTGGCTCAGGAAGGGAAGAGTGATCAGGCAAAGAAGGTACTCGCCAAGTGTGAGAAAGAGATCCCTGCCTATAATGTAGTCCACGATTACCAAAGCGGTTCTCTCGACTTGGTTCGTGCCTATGCTGTCACAGGTCAGCCCCAGAAGGCACAGAAGATTCTCGACCAGCTGTGGAAGAAGGCAGGTCAGTATGTCGTCTGGTACTGCTCGCTCGACAACACATGGTTTGTCAACTCCATGCAAGACTGCATGATTCATATTTACATTATGCAGCAACTGTTTGAGGTTCAAGACCTGATCGACCCCAAGAAGGCCGAGCAGCTGGAGAAGCAGTTCGAGGGCTTCATGCGACTTTATCACTCGAAGGGAGGCACGTTTGGAGAATAAGAGAATCATAGAATAGGATATGTTTATTGAACAACCTGCAATCTATCTCCGCTGGCTCTATCCTAAAGCCTATTGGAGAATGGACCATCACGAAAAGGCAGTCTATCTGACTTTTGATGATGGCCCCATTCCTGAGGCTACCCCCTTTATTCTCGATACACTCAAGGAATTCGGTGTCAAGGCCACGTTCTTCATGGTGGGTGACAACGTACGGAAGCATCCTGAACTCTATGAACGGATCATTGCCGAAGGTCATCAGGTGGGCAACCACACCCATAATCACATACAGGGTCTCACCCACACCATCCATGAGTATAGCTACAACGTAGAGAAAGCCAATGCCTATATCCACAGCCATTACGTACGTCCGCCACACGGATGGATGCGAATGGCCCAATATGCCTGGCTGAGTCGCAAGTATAAGATCGTGATGTGGGATCTCGTGACCCGTGACTATTCAAAATGGCTGACAGCAGAAGACGTTGTGAACAATGTGAAGCGCTATGCCCGTAATGGTTCCATCATCACTTTCCACGACTCTCTGAAGTCTATCGAAAAGCTGAAGACAGCCCTACCCGAGTGCCTCCGCTGGTTGCGCGATGAGGGATATGAATTCAAGATATTCCCGTAGATCGTATTAACTCTAACCACTTATATAAATGAAAAAATTACTATTCACTTTGCTAACTGCAACATTTGCAATGACAACTTATGCTCAACCCCAGCTCCGCGCCGATAATATCGACGAGGTGCTTAAAGCTATGACCCTTGAGGAGAAAGCCCAGATTCTCGTGGGCGGTGGTAACGACAGTTTC
>CACZTJ010000152.1 GCA_902784065.1 uncultured Prevotellaceae bacterium
GACAATCATTGCCGACACAATAAAACGGAAGCCGCGATTGGACTTCCGTTTCTCTGTTATTGTCTTTTGGAACAGATCAAAGAACCGTCCCTTGATCTAGAAAAATCGATTAAACGAGAACAAAATGATTAAATTATTATGTCGAGTGGGAGAATTTTATCTAATAAGCGAGAACTATCAGCCATCAGCCATCATACATCTGCCATCATACATCATCCATCAGCCTCCGTTGAGGGTGTCTTTTACAACAAGCCCCAGCGTCGTTGGTGGCGCCGGGGCTTGAAGTATTTTATTTTCGTTGAGGGTTAAAAAGCGAGGCAGGCACGAACTCGGTAGACGTAGTCCTTATTGTTGGGGCTCCAACTGCCGTCATTGGAGTAGAGCCACCACGCGTAGACGGCACTTTGCTCCGTAGACGACCAGTAGACGGCATTCTCCGACAAGCCCAAATTACTAAGACCTGCAGCACTAATCATCTTCTGCCACTGATAGCCTGAAGCCAGGAACCATGCAGAACAGCCCGTAGGCGCAGCGGGACTATATGTTATCGCAGCCTTGAAGGCAGGATAAGTGTCGGAGTTGTGAGTAGCATCATTATACTGCAGACCGCTCTCTTCTGTGAAAGTGCTGCTGGTCTGCTTGGTATGGCCAGCATCAGTAGCCGATGTATTCCACATGCAAGTACTACCACCATTAGCATCGCTCAGGGCCAGAGCCAAACCATGGTTGAAACCATAGGCAGCCTCAGCCGTCTCACTGCCCACATAGCAAATCTTTGCCACGGCGTCTTCAGTACCTGCCGCATAGAATTTTCCGTCAGCCTTAATCACGTCACCGATGGTAGCCATCTTCACGGTGCTCTGGTAATACGTGCCAACCGAGGTGGCAGTTCCGACTGTAGCCTTGGCGATGTATTTGCTGTCGGCGGTGGCGGTGGCTTTGAACCAGTAGGTGTCAGCATGCAGTTGGGGAAGGGCGACGTATAGTTCGCTGGTAGCAGTAGTTGGCGTAACGGTGGTGTAGGTGCCACCTCCATCAGATATCACGAACGTCGAGACACTCAGGGCCGTGCTGCTGAGATTCTGCAGCGTGAACTTAAAGATGCTGTACTGCGGCTCGGGCTGCGTGGTCACGGTCAGGCTGGGCGTCGTGGTCTGGATTGTGCCAGCACCTACACGGATGTCGAGGTCTGTGCTAAGCGCGCCATTCTGTTCTCTTAGAATGTTGCCATAGGCTTTCGCATCATCCTTGTCATCATTATATACTGTCGTCGTGCCATCTGAAAGCACAGCGGGATAAACCAGCTTGCAAGCAGTACCGTCGGGAGTGCCGCTCTCTACGGTGAACGAGATGGTTGCTACACCTGAGCCATCCACATCAGTAATCGTGGCATCGGCCACTTTCTTATCGCTGCCTACTGTATAGAGGATGGCGATGTGCTCGTTCGCGGCCCAATCTACTACGATGTTGGTGCCGTCGTCACTCACGGCGCGGGTCTTTGCGATGCCGCTCTTGGGGGCGAGCTTCGCTGTGATGGTAATCATATTGTTGTTGGCGGGCTGCTCAGCAGGCAGCTGGGTCAGTTCGTCATCGTTGCTGCTGCAAGCGGCAAATGTCAGAGCCAGTGCAGCCAAAGATAAAAACTTCATTGTCTTCATTGTCGGTTCTTTTTAATTGGTTAAACACTGTGTGAATTAGAATGCGAACGGATCAGGCTGTCCGGGATAATCATCGGGGTTGCCCAGCTCACTCCCTGCCAGCAGTGCCGACTGTTGTTTCAACTTGAAGACCTGCATCGAGGGCTTCTCATACTCTCTTTTCTTTGTTGCCATTATTGTTTATGTTTATATTAATTTTATTTTTGCCTGCAAAGGTACGAAAAAAATCTTTATCGGCATCGATTTCTCGAAAGAAAAGTTTGATGCAACCCTCATTCAGGCAGAAAGTGGGTGAAGACTCATGCGGAGGACTTTACAGCTGACCTGTAAAAAGGGCACAAAGGGGTCAGACCCTTTTGCGCCCTGACCCATAGCTTAGTTTTAACTCGTCAAAACGGGATTCGAAAAGTCTGTCCTGTGTCTTGTGGCGTTGCCCTTATGGTGCCGGATAGGTGAAGGTAGCAGCCTTCAGCGCGTTCTCCAGTTCCTCGCTGGCCCAGGTTTTGTTCGTTCCGTCGTAAAACTTCGTGCCGCCGATGGTGATGGTGCCGCAGAAGTTATCACTATTATTACCAACTAAGCCTAAGCCGATGCTGTAAACAGCATTAGCACCCTTCGTGGCGGTGACTTTCGTAGCGTTGTTGGTATTGGTGATGGTGATGTTGCCGCAGCTGGAAAGCACATTGCCAGTACCTATACCTGCAGCTGCAGAAGGAATATTGTTGCTATTAGAAGCAGTAGCAGTGACCGTGCCGCCCGAGATAATGATGTTGCCGCAGCTGCCAGCAGAACCGGCACCGATGCCCGGGCCTTGATGATAGCCTGTGGCCGTGACCGTACCGCCCGAGATGGTGATGGTCATATTCATACATCGGGCAACCCCCGCACCAATACCACACGAATTTCTGCTGCATGTGGCATTGACAATACCACCCGAGATGGTGATGTTGCCGCATACATCCACGCCTGCGTCGCCTCCACTACCTATGTCGGCAGCAAAGCCGTTACTTTCGGCAGTTATTCTGCCACCCGCAATCACGATGTTGCCACAGGAAACATCGTCGCCCCCACCGATGCCAGCACCTCCAGTCCCGGGAGTGCTTTTGCTATTGCTGCTGGCAATCAGCTCATCGGCATCTGAGCCTTGGATGGTGAGTGTATATTCGGCGGCGTTGGCAACTGTGTTATGAGCAGCCTGTATGCCGGGGTATTTGCCACTGAATCCTTTTACGATGTTCTTGCCCTTGAGCTTGATGGTGGCGTCGCCCAAGCAGGTGATACCGGCCCAGTTGCTGTTGGTCCATGCACCGTCGGCGTTGATACTCACATTGTGGAGCGTCACGGTTGCGCCGGCCTTAATCGATATCTTAACATTGTTGGCCAGCGTGCCATAGAGCACATCGCCATTCTTGGCCTCGTAGTCGGCGGTGAGCCTGGCGAGGTTGACATAACCTTCTGGCAGCATCTGAACATTGACGTCGTAGTACTTTCCTTCTTTGAACGTCACACCCGACTTTTCGTAGGTGTAGGTTTTATTATCTTCGGTCGTGGCGGTCAGCGTAAAGTTACTATTTGCCAGGGAGCTGATGGCTGCGTAGATAACGTTAGTGTCCGAGGCAGGCGTGATGGTCAGCTCATGGGTAAGCTTTGTCCCTGCAGTCGGGTTCATGCTCTCAATCATATATTGGCTGCCCTTAATATTCAGGCTCGTGGCATTGAGAGGATTGCCAGTGAGGGCGTCCACAAATGTGAACTTCACGATGGCCTGAAGGCTGGTCAGGGTGACACCGCCGGAAACAGTGACCGTGTTGCCATCGACGGTGAAGTCGCTGACTGTAGAAGACATGGCATGGTCGTAATTAGCCTCAATGGATTTGGTGGCGTTGTCGTCGCGGTCGAGTACGCCATTCTGCCCCGTATAGTTCATGTCTATGCTGTGGAGGTAGAACACCAGGGGGAAAATCGAGCCAGAGGCGTCCTTCAGACCTTGCAATTCACCCGTCAGCGTGGTCGTGGCGTTGGCGCTGGCTTGGGCCTTCAGCTTGCCGAGGCTCGTCCAAGCCTCAGGGGTAACCTGTGTCCTCTGCATCACCTCTACTTCCTCGCCATCGTTCCAGATCACGTTGAGCGCCTCACCGTCGAAGGCGAGGCCACGTGTGGTGGAGGCATCACCCTTTGAGGCCTGGATGGTCATGGTGTACATTTTCGGCTCCGTCGGGTTGGCGGGCTGGTCGTTCACGATATTATCTTCGCTAGAACAAGCGGTCAGGGCTGCCAATGCAATCATCAGCGCACTCAGACTAAAATGCTTCAATCTTTCCATTCTCAATATTTCAATTTACTTACTCCCAATCCCAATTTTCCGGAGTTCCATAAGGGCTACGGATTCCAGAAACACTACCT
>CACZTJ010000153.1 GCA_902784065.1 uncultured Prevotellaceae bacterium
AGGAACTGACACAACACGCAGTCGTGCTCCCATGTGGCCATAGCTGTCAAGTGACCATGACAACTATGGTGTACACAGTCGGCACACTCCGTTTCTATTGTTTCGCCAGTTTCATGGATGTGAACCGATGAAAACACCAGCATTGGCACAAACACTGCCAATAGCAGCCATGAGGCAATATGTTGTTTATGTTTCACGGTTGCAAAGGTACGAAAAAAATCTTAAGGCGATGCACTTTCGCCTTAAGATTTAAATAATCCATGTCAGTTTTCTCCACAGACCTTCTAACGGCCCGCGAGGGTGACTGCTAAACCAATAACGTGCAAATAGATATTGGCAGACGACCATTCCACATCCAACCATCACAGCATAGGTGATGCCTAAATGATGATAACAGGCGAGACCATAGCCGCAGAAAATGGCGCAGCCGATGATGGACTGGAGCAGGTAGTTTGTGAGACTCATACGACCAAAGATGCAGAGATGATGGAGTACGCGGCGAACGCCCTCGAAAGCATACCAGGCAGAGACAATTGCAGAGACGATCATCAGCAGGATGATGAAATTGTAGATAGGCTTAAGCCAAGATTCTAATGAACCGAAATCCACAAAACTCAACGCGATGACAACGATGGCCGAGCAAATAAGTATGGTATGCCAAATCTGCAAGTTACGCCCCTCATTATAGAAAAGTCTCTGCCGGCCCAACTGCATACCGAGGATGAAGAGGCAGAGTAACTGTGTCAGTCGTCCGCTGAAGATATTGAAACGGAAATTCACCTCAAATCCGTATCGCAGGTTGGTGAGGGTGTTCTCCCAGAATGTGCCGTGTTCGTGTGCGCTATTGATCTTGCTATACAGTTCCCACATGGTGCTGTGGTCGATGGTAGTGCCCGTCAGCAGACAATAAAGCTCCACGGGCTGAATGGCCAGCAAGGCGATAATGCACCACACCCACTTCGATGGTAGATAACTGATGGGGATGAGCAACAGGCCATAGCAAGCATAAAGCATCAGGATGTCGCCATCGTAGAAAGCCACGTTGATGATACCAAACATAAACAACAGGCACATCCGCCATGCAAAGCGTAAGGAGAAATTCTTGCCCTTCTGCTGCTGGTTGTCGTTCATGATGAAGAAACTCAGTCCGAAGAGCATAGCGAAGATGCCGTACATCTTGCCCGAGAGCAACCAAGCCAATACGTCTGCTACTGTCTGGTCACTCGCCAGCGAATAGGTTATCGGCTCTTGGGTGAAGATGTTGAAGTGCTCTACGGAGTGATACAGGATGATGCCGGCCACAGCGATACCTCTTAGGGCATCGGCCACATCGATTCGGGTGTTGGGTAAATTGCGGGTTTTATACGTCATAATCATATCGTATTGATTGTCTTTTGCAGTTCTTCCAGGAACCGGGCGGCGTGTGAGCCGTCCATCTGGGCGTGATGGAATTGGAAGGAAATGGGTAAGGTAGTCTTCAGCCAGCTTTTGCGATAGCGGCCCCAGGCCAGGAAAGGATTGGTGAAGATGCCGCTGTATTGATTGACGATGCAATCGAGTTCCGTGCCAGTCACTGCCGACGTGCCTACTATCACAGCCTCATCGTCAAGGATGTCCTGACAGGTTTGGCTGATGGTCTCTGTCAGATGAAGGTAGTTGGCATTAAACTGCTCTAGGTCGTCGCTGACAGCAACGTCGCAGAAACTGAGTCCGCCCTTTATGTTATCCACTATCATGTTGATGGCCATACGGTCATATTTATATAGTTTCCCGTTATGAGGTAACATATAAAACTCCTTTATCCTTGATGCAGCTTTGCCGATGCACCAGCAGAGCAGCATATTGAATTTCATACCGCTCCGACGGCTTACCTTACAGAGCCGCGTCACATCGAAGGTCTTGGTGAAGGTCACCATCGGCATGGGCGACTTCGTCCACAGCTCGAAAGCGATGGCCCTATTGGTTTCCTTGGGATTGATTTCCTGTTTCATTGTATATTTGTTTTCGACTGCAAAGTTACAAATTGTTGCGGAATACTCCAAATTTCTGGGATATTCTGAGGCGATTTGTGATGAATGGCATCATTAATTGCTGTTGCTCATGCGCTCCTGCTCGGCTTTACCATTGAAGGTGTAGCGGATAGAGATGTCCAGACGGTGGCTACGGCTTCGTGTTTTCTGCAGAGCGTAGAAGAAACCACAATCGTGGGCCATATCCTGCACGCTACGCTGGAACACATCACTGATGCTGGCACGCAAGCACAGGGCATCGTTCTTCAACCAGCACTTCTGTACCACAAAACCGATGTTGTATGAGGGTGAGAGTATACGGAAGTTCAGTACATCGCCCTTGGTCTGGATGTTGGCATTGGCCTCCAACTGCCAGCTGTGCTTAAAGCGGAAGGTGTTGTTCAGGTCGAAGAAGAAGATGGGCTTGGTGAAGACCACATCCGTCTTACCTGTGGCACTACGAGGATCGTCGAACGTCATCGTGTTCCAGAACTTCTGTCCGCCAATGGTCCAGCTGGGGCTATATACACCCCATGTGGGGTTGGCCGAAAGGAAGATGGCCAGATTACGAACGGGATCGGACAAGTTTGCCTGCTTCATCAGCATGATACCCTCGTTGTTATAGACCATTGGCACCTGTGTGATGGTGTTGTCGCGACGTTCGTAGGCAGCAAACAGGTTGATCCACTTCCAACGGGCATTGATGCT
>CACZTJ010000154.1 GCA_902784065.1 uncultured Prevotellaceae bacterium
AAAGCGATAGGGATTTTTCTGCTTAGTAGCCTTCAGACAGAAAATGTCAGCCAATTCTTCGAGAGAGTAGTCGTTCAAAACCAATGTATGATTGATGCGACTTTTAAAGCCCTCGTTGATATTCATCAGATAGTCCATATCCTTCTTATATCCTGCCAAGATGACGCAGAGTTTGCCACGATCATCATGCATACGACGCATGAGCGTATCAATGGCTTTACGCCCCTCTGCATCAGCACTACCCCGTGGTGCCAATCGATAAGCTTCGTCAATGAAGAGGGTGCCTCCCATCGCTAAATCAAACGATTTGTTCATATTCTCAGCACCAGAATCAACCAAGGCGCCAATAATGTCATCGCGCTGACGCTCTACAAAACGATCGGACGGTAATACATTCATGGCATAGAGCATTTTGCCAATAGTCCGAGCTATCGTCGTCTTACCTGTACCTGGATTACCTTCGAGCACAATATTCAATCCTATCAACGAATTATTGGGGTCAAAACCCATACTCAGTTGCAGCTCTATGAAATTCTTCTCATCGGCAATCCCCTTCATTAACTGTTTGACATTGCTCATACCAATAAAATCTTTGTCGAGTGAAGCCATCATCTCGTTGATATCGACCTTCTTGGTAGCTTCTTCACCTTCAATATCGGAAGGTGTTAGGATGTGATCGTCAGGCAGTTGTTGTTCTATGATGCGTTTAGAATAATTATCAATAGCATCCTGTAAGGTATTGCGAACCACACCTGCATTACCGAAATTGGCTGTACGGCGATTGTACATGCTTTGGAAGAATTGAGGTAGTCGATGAGCTGCCTCATCGGACAGTGTGTATCCTTTCTTTTTTAACATGCCCATAAAAATGTCATGTAACTGAGGGGCAGTGTAATCATGGAACGTAATCTTCTTATCGAAACGTCTGTCTATACCTGGATTGGCAGGCACGAAGCGTTCCATCATCTCTTTTGTATAACCTGCTGCTATACAAACAAAGTCACCTTTCTGATTCTCCAAAGGACCTAATAAGGTATCGATGGCCTCTGAGCCGAAATCACCCTGTTTCCCAGAACCACCAGAAGAACCAGAACCCAGCATATATGCCTCATCAATAAACAGCACACCACCCATGGCGCTCTCAACAGCCCGCATCGTCTTGGGGGCTGTCTGTCCAACGTATTCACCAACGAGCGACTCGCGACGAACCTCAACGAACTGACCATTGGGCAATACGCCAAGCTGGTAGAGAATATCTCCGAAGAGACGGGCAATGGTGGTCTTGCCTGTGCCAGGATTGCCGAGGAACAGATAGTGGTGTTTCAATCTGACATCGGCATTGGGTTTTTCGGCCTTGGCCTTCTGTACCATTCTGACAATGCTATGCACTTCCTCCTTCACCTCTTCGATACCCACATAACTGTCGATTTCAGCCAAGACATCCTCAAGTGAACGAGGTTCATAAACTTCGCCTGTGATGTCGTCGGGCTCAACACTGCTGTGCTGATGTATCATGGCATGATAATGGATGTCGTTACACTTATCAATGGCTTCCCATGCATTGCGGAAGTCCACTTCGCGATTGCGAATCATATTGCGGAAGAAGCCAAAGATGCGTTGTGAGGCCTTTTCACTGACTGGAAGATCTTTCTCCAAACAGTTCTTACAGATGCGGGTCAACGTGTCAGCATTCATATCCTGCAAGTCTAATACCTTGGCAAAGCGATTCAAACCAGCAGGTTTCTCCTTGAAGAACTTTTCGATATTGACGGGATGACCTGCCATGATGACTATAGGATAGGTGTCCCATCCTGCCGTCGAATCTGTCTCCCAGGTCTCCATACGGCTAAAGAGTACGTCGATAGGCGAGATATTATTGTTGTCGTTGATGAGCATGTGAATGTTGTTGATAAACAGAATGCCACCACCAAGTGCCTTGAAATTGTCGGTAGTCTTTTTGTCCATCCACGCCTCAAAATCTGCAGCATCAACCATGACCATCTGCTTCTGCACAATACCTTTC
>CACZTJ010000155.1 GCA_902784065.1 uncultured Prevotellaceae bacterium
GGCAGTAGAAAGACTGCTAAAGTTTTCAAACAACGAGAATGACCCTGGCGTTTATCGCTATGTGTTGAAACCCGACCTCTACACCAGCCTCTCTCAGGCAAAGGTCATCAAGGAGGCAGCCCTCCGAAGCGGTGTGAGCCGCGGCGTGATGCAGGCCTGCTGGGATGCAGCCGGTGAGGTGATCAAAGCCTGGGCTACTGAAGGCCACTCCGTGGCTCTGCCCGGACTCGGCACGATGCGCTTCGGCCTGCGCTCCAAGGCAGTGGAGAAGGTGGAGGACGTGAAGACCGGACTCATCGAGACCCGTCGTATCATCTTCACCCCGAGTGTGGACCTGAAGGACGAGCTGAAGAACACCACGATCCAGATCACCTGTATCGACCGCACCGGTAAGGAGGTGAAGCGTGTGGAAGGCAACATCGAGGATCCTGAGAATCAGGGCGGCGAGAACGCCAATCAGGGCGGTGAGAACCAGAATGGAGGTAACACCAACCAAGGTGCTAACACAGGTGGTGGCACCAACCAGGGCGGTAACACCGGAGGCGGTGGCGGCGGTAACGACGACAGTCCCATCGATGACGATTAAGAAAGGAGGCGATTATGACGAAGAAAGAGAGTATTAAGTTTATTGCTCAGATCATCGTATCGATTGCATCAGCCATCCTGACGGCACTGGGAGCGACGAGCTGCATGGGTCACGGACCAATGTATTTCTAAATGATAGTCCCGCCGTTTGGCGGGACTATTTGCTTTGTCATCTCGACTAAGCGTAGCGCATGGAGAGATCTCTCGACCTTGCTCGAGATGACTACGCTTAATTTCCACGCTTCATCATCACCTTCTTGCCACCGATGATATACACACCTGATGGCAGATAAAGCTTCCACGTTCCATCCAACACCTGTTGGGCCGTTGCAACACGACGACCCATCAGGTCTAGACGTCACCCACCAGCACCGGTGTCGGCACTGTAAGCACACAAGAAAAATGGTGAAATTCAACACTTTTTTTCTGAAAATGAACGATTTTAGCGTTAATTTTATGAAATTAACAAGAATTTAGCGACAAAAGTTTGTTTTTGATGGGAAAATTTTCCTATCTTTGCAACCTGTTAACTAAGCATTACTTTTTTAACTTAAAATGAATATGAAGAATGTACCTGTAATTAAGGTGGGTATCGTCGCCGTATCTCGCGACTGTTTCCCCGAGTCATTGGCAGTTAACCGCCGCAAGGCTGTTATCGCCGAGTATGAGAAGAAGTTTGGTAAGGAAGGCATCTACGAGTGTCCTATCACTATCGTTGAAAGTGAGATCCATGCCCAGCAGGCACTGGAGGATGTGAAGAAGGCCGGCTGTAACGCCCTCTGCGTTTACCTGGGCAACTTCGGTCCTGAGATTTCTGAGACCATGATTGCTGACTGGTTCCAGGGACCCACCATGTTCTGCGCTGCTGCTGAGGAGACTCAGAAGGACCTGATCGACGGACGTGGCGATGCTTACTGCGGTATGCTGAATGCCAGCCAGGCTCTGAGCCTGCGCAAGACTCGCGCATATATCCCAGAGGAGCCCGTTGGCGACGCTGGCCAGTGCGCTGAGATGATCCACGAGTTCCTGCCTATCGCCCGCGCTATCGTTGGTCTGCAGAACCTGAAGATCATCAGCTTCGGTCCCCGTCCTAACAACTTCCTGGCTTGTAACGCTCCTATCCGTGCGCTGTATGACCTGGATGTTGAGATCGAGGAGAACTCAGAGCTCGACCTGCTCGAGGCCTTCCAGAAGCACCAGGGCGATCCCCGCATCGACGATGTGGTGAAGGATATGGTTGCTGAGCTCGGTACAGGTAATAAGATTCCTTCAGTGCTGCCTAAGCTCGCCCAGTATGAGCTGACACTGACCGACTGGATTGAGGCTCACAAGGGCTCTCGTCAGTTCGTGGCTATGGCTAACAAGTGCTGGCCTGCCTTCCAGACCATGTTCGGTTTCGTACCTTGCTACGTGAACAGCCGCTTGACAGGTCGTGGTATCCCCGTGGCTTGTGAGGTTGATATCTATGGCGCTCTGTCAGAGTACATCGGAACCTGCATCACTCAGGACGCTGTAACCCTGCTCGACATCAACAACACCGTTCCTCAGGATATGTTCGAGGAGAGCATCAAGGGCAAGAAGTTCGCTTGCGACAGCTACACCGAGAAGGAGATCTTCATGGGCTTCCACTGCGGTAACACTGCTTCTACCAAGGTTTGCAACTGTCAGATGTGCTTCCAGCGCATTATGGCTCGCGCTCTGCCTGTTGAGGTAACCAATGGTACCCTCGAGGGTGACATCCAGCCAGGTCTGG
>CACZTJ010000156.1 GCA_902784065.1 uncultured Prevotellaceae bacterium
ACGATATAAACAGATAAAAGATATGGCAAAGATTTATGATTTCAAGGCTCTTACGAGCAAAGGTAAGGAGATTGATTTCTCACAGTTTCAGGGTAAGGTATTGCTGATTGTGAACACGGCCAGCAAGTGTGGATTCACACCTCAGTTCGCAGGACTGGAAGAACTGAACCAGAAGTATAAGGACAAGGGGCTCGTCATCATCGGCTTCCCCTGCAACCAGTTCAAGGAACAGGATCCTGAGGGCGATGCAAAGATTGAGGAGTTCTGCCAACTGAACTACGGTGTTACATTTCAGATTATGAAGAAGGGTGATGTCAACGGCCCTGATGCCCAGCCCATCTTCGAGTATTTGAAGAGCGTAGCTCCCACAGAGGAGTACAACGGCCTGAAAGCCAAAGCTGCCAAGACGCTCTTCAAGGCCATCAAGGCCATCAGCAAGAGCGTGGAGAAGGACAGTGACATCAAGTGGAATTTCACCAAGTTCCTGATCTCAAAGGATGGTGAGACCATCAAGCGCTTTGCGCCCACCACAGAGCCCAAAGACTTCGAGAAGGACGTGGAAGCCATGTTGGCTTAATTGACAATTGAAAATTGAAAATTATGCACGAAGAATTGCGACTCGACAAGCAGATATGCTTCCGTCTCTATACGGCGGCACGTCTCATCACCCAGGCCTATACGCCGATGCTCAATAAGCTGGGTATCACCTACCCTCAGTATCTCGTACTAATGGTACTCTGGGAGCAAGATTCTCAGCCTGTGAACGACATAGCACATCGGCTGTTGCTTGAAACGAACACCGTTACGCCGCTGCTTCAGCGCATGGAGAAGCTTGGCGTTGTGGTTCGCAAACGTGGCAAGGAGGACAAGCGCCAGCAGATAGTATCGCTGACTGCAAAGGGCAAGGCGATGGAAGAACAGGCATACGCCATCATCCCTGCAGGCATGGGCAGAGAGCTCAAAGAATGTCCCTTCCAACTGGACAATTTTGCCAAGTTTGCCAGTGAACTCGACACAATTATTGAAACATTAAAGAACAAGGAGAAATAATTGTATGGCACAGAAACGATTCCATAGACATTTTGAGACGCCAGGGCTGCCGCTCTACTGGATCATCATCGCCTACATCATCCTCGGCTGGTTTTTCCCAGTGATTGGCCTGTTGGCACTCATCTGTATGATTGGACCAGTGGTGACGAGCATCTTTAAGGGCCGCTGGTGGTGCGGACATGTGTGTCCTCGCGGCAACATGTACGATCGTCTGTTGTCAAAGTACTCACCCCACCGTCCGATTCCAAAGTTTGTGCGTACCTTCGGTTTCCGCCTGTTTATGGTGTTCTTCATCTTCGGCATGTTCGGCATCCAGCTGAGTTTTGTGCCTTGGAGTGAGGGAGGACTTCCCATGTGGGCTGGTATAGGCAAGGTATTTTGGACAATAATCGTAATGACCACCATTGTTGGTGTCACACTCTCGTTCATCTATGCCCCACGCACATGGTGTTCGTTCTGCCCGATGGGAACCATCTCCAATTGGGTAGCACCTAAGAAGGCTCCACTGCCCAAGGCATTCACGAATATCCACGTGTCGAATGCCTGTCAGATGAAGTGCAAGCAGTGCGCCCGCGTCTGCCCGATGCAGCTCACGCCCTACGACTCTCGCGGCGAGGCTGTCGGCTATCTGCATCCCGACTGCCTGAAGTGTGGCAAGTGTACTCAGGCCTGTCCTACTAAGATAATGACTTTGAAGCATTAAGATTATGGAGAATATAAAAGATTATCAGCAATATCTCAGAGGTTACAACTATACAGGAGTTACGCCCGTCATCATCGATTTCTACGCCACATGGTGTGGTCCTTGTCAGGCTATGGCTCCCATGCTCAAACGTTTGGCGCAAGAGTTTGAGGGTAGAATCAAGGTTTTGAAGGTCGATGTTGACAAGAACCAGGCACTTGCAGCAGCAGCCCGCATCCAGTCGATACCTACGCTGTTCTTCATTACGAAAGACGGTCAGATAGAGCGTCAGGTCGGCGGTCTGCCTTATCAGGAACTGGTAAGACTGGCTATGCGGATTATGTAATTGTAAGATGCAAATGAACAAAGACGAGAAGCGTGAACTGCGGCGCAAGCGGCTGATGGAGAACAAGGCCTATCAGACGATGAACAGCTTGACGCGCTACATGGATAGATACTATCTCGATGCACTTATTGGCATCATTCCAGGTTGGGGTGATGCCATTGCCTTGCTCAGCGTCGTGCCGTTCGTCTATTTCTCGTCGAGAGTCATCAAGAGCATTCCCCTGACGCTGGCTGTCCTGAACAATGCCCTCCGCGACGTGCTGATGGGTATGATT
>CACZTJ010000157.1 GCA_902784065.1 uncultured Prevotellaceae bacterium
TGAGCTTCAGCCTGGTGAGGCACAGACGCTGACGATGGTTATCCCTGTACGCGACCTGGCATCATTCGACGAGGCTAACAGTCAGTGGCTCACCGAGGCCGGCACCTATACTTTCTGTATCGGTAACAGCAGTCGTGACATCACCGCCACAGCCCAGTTGAAGCTGGCTGAATACACAGAGAAAACCACTAATGCACTTGCCCCTCAGCAAAAACTCAACTTGCTGACAGGCAAATAATCTACAATGCATCTTCAAGATCGTCAGATCCTATTACTGGCCCTACCATCAATCATTTCAAACATCACCGTACCGTTGCTTGGAATGATTGATGTGGCCATAGTAGGTCACATGGGGAGTGCCGTCTATATCGGTGCTGTGGCCGTAGGATCGATGATCTTTAATCTTGTCTATTGGCTGTTCGGATTCCTTCGTATGGGAGCCAGCGGCATGACTTCTCAGGCATTGGGGCGTCGCAACCTGAAGGAAGTAACGCTGTTGCTTTCGCGCTCGTTGGCCATCGCCCTCAGCATCGCCTCGCTGCTGATCATCCTGCAGGTGCCCCTGAAGTGGATCATGTTCTGGCTGATTGGCCCTACAGCCGATGTAGCACCATTTGCCTCAACCTATTTCGATATCGTCATCTGGGGCGCCCCTGCCTCACTCGCCTTGTTTGCACTCTCAGGCTGGTGCATCGGCATGCAGAACACCCGTATTCCGATGATGGTCAGTATCATGCAGAACATCGTCAACATTCTGGCATCGCTGACATTGGTCTATGGTCTGCACATGAAGATCGAAGGTGTAGCGCTGGGTACTGTCATCGCTCAATATGCCGGTTGTCTGATGGCGGTCTTGCTGATACTGCATACTTACGGTCGTCTGCGGGGCTATTGGAGAGCGAAAGGCACGTTCCTGCGCCAACCCATGATGCAGTTCTTCAGCATCAACCGTGATATCTTCCTGCGTACGCTCTGTCTGGTGGCCGTCAATCTCTATTTCACATCGGCAGGTGCCAGATACGGTGCTGTTGTCCTGTCGGTCAATACCGTCCTGCTGCAGCTCTATCTGTTGTTCTCTTATTTCATGGATGGTTTCGCCTACGCAGGTGAAGCCCTCGGAGGCCGCTATTACGGTGCTTGTAACTACAGGGAGTTGCGCCAGATGATCCAACATCTCTTCGGATGGGCGCTGGCCATGACTGTCACCTACACCATATTGTATTTATTCGGAGGCATGTGGATGATCAGTATTCTGACCGACGAGCCCCATGTGTTACTGACCGCAACCGACTATCTGCCTTGGGCTTGGCTCATCCCTGCAGCTGGTGCTGCAGCCTTTATCTGGGACGGTCTCTTCATCGGCTTCACGGCTACGCGCGGCATGCTGGTGTCGTCGTTCGTCGCCGCCCTGATCTTCTTCTCCACCTATCGCCTCACAGTCAATATCATGGGTAATCACGGGCTTTGGTTAGCCCAGATCATATACCTGTCTGCACGGGGTATTCTGCAGACAGGCTGGTATCACATAAAGCTAAAAGCTTTATTTCATTAATATTTAACTTTATAATCACAAATGTACAAACCAACATTCAACAAGCGCCAGGTCTTGGTGTTCCGACAGTTCGGAAACAAAGGCTACTCGCTCTTCAGTTGTCTGGGTCGCGAGGTGGTGTGCAGTGTGCTCTCAGTAGCCACACTGACCTATGCCTCAGCTGAGAGTGTCTCGACTCACCCCGTCGTGACCGACTCCACTGCCATAACAACTGCACGCGAGATGCTACTTGAGGAGGTCAGTGTCACTGGCTCCCGGGCGCCCCTGACGAGAAGTCAGGCTGCGAGAATGGTCACTGTACTGGATTAACGGCATCAACATCTGCGATCCGCAGACGGGACACAACGTGCTCGACCTGCCCATCGACCTGAGTGAGATTGTGCGCATCGAGGTGCTCGAAGGGCCCGCAGGCCGCATCTATGGCACGTCTTCGCTCGTTGGCGCCATCAACATCGTCACCCACCCTGCCTCCGACACCAGTGCCGACGTGACAATCGAGGGTGGTTCTTACGGCTATGGCAGAATCGGCGGCAGGGCAAACCTGAAGCATGGCCGATGGAACAATCAGATGAGTGCGGGCTACAGCCGCAGCGATGGTTACAGCCGGTCGGAGAGTGGTTCGCTGAACACCGATTTCAGCGGCGGCAAAGCCTTCTACCAAGGACAGTACGAAAACGAGATCCTACAACTGAACTGGCATCTTGGCATCGCCGATAAGGGCTGGGGCTCCAGCACCTTCTATGCCTCACCCAAATGGCAGGCCGACAACCAGTATGAACACACCACCAAACTCTTCACCGCCATTCAGGCACAGACCAAACGCGGACGGCTGCGACTGGCTCCCAGCATCTACTGGAATCAGAACCTCGATCGCTATGAGGGGTATCGCGGACAGCCCGAGAAGATGAAATATAACTACAATCATACCGACATCTACGGCGCCAACCTGAACTGCTATTTCGACTGGGCAGCAGGACGGACAGCCTTCGGTGTAGAGGTTCGCAACGAGGATCTCATCAGTGGCAACCTCGGTGAGCCGCTCGCCAAGCCTCACCACATCTGCGGCACCGACCGCGACTACACCCTCGGCCTGAACCGAACGAACATCAGCGGCTATCTGGAGCACAACCTGCTGCTCAAGAACTTCACGCTCTCGGCAGGACTGGTGGCCGTGAAAAACACGTGGAGCGACATGAACCTCAGCGTCTATCCAGGCATCGACATCAGCTACCGCCCCCATCAGAGCTGGAAGCTGCACGCCTCGTATAACACCTCGCTCCGCATGCCGTCGTTCACGGAGATGTATTACAAGGTGCAGGGGTATAGCGCCGATCCGCACCTGAAACCCGAGGAGATGCAGGCCCTAGAAGTGGGGCTCAACTATCAGAACAGGGCATTCTATGCTTCCGCCGCCCTCTGGTATCATCACGGTAAGAACATGATCGACTGGATCATGGATACCTCAAAAGGCAGCGAGGCCGTGTGGCAAAGCGTCAACCACACCAAGATCAACAGCGTCGGACTGGAAGTGTCGGGTGCCCTCAACCTGCTTCAGCTGCTGCCTGGACAGAGCGTGCTGAAACATCTGAAACTCAGCTACAGCTATATCGACCAAGACAAGAAACAGGAACCGGATATCGTGTCGCAATACGCCCTCGAATACCTGCGCCATAAGCTCATCGGTAACCTCAGACTGCAGCTGGCCAAGAGACTGGAACTCGGCATGGTGGTCAGATGGCAGGATCGCGTAGGCAGCTACACCGACTTCGACGGCAACGTCTGCGACTACCGCCCCTACTGCCT
>CACZTJ010000158.1 GCA_902784065.1 uncultured Prevotellaceae bacterium
TTTCTATCCGACATCATGTCCGCTGGTGGCTCCAGGCGAGATTTCGTTCTATGTAAATCAGGAAGTGGATGTCTCGAAGGTCTATGTAGCCAGTGACGGTGTGTTTGCCGGAGGAGACTATCAGGATGGCTGGGTGACTGGTCGTGTGAATGACTTGGGGGCTTTCTTCGAACTGGCTTATGACGATGAGGGACCGGATGTGACGCCAGTCAGTCTGGGTGATCATATCGTGTTGAAGCTGATAGACAACAAGAGTGGGGTGGCCTCCTATCGGGCAACGATTGACGGGAAGTTTGTCGTGTTTGACCAAGTCGATAAGAAACCGTTGGTGACCTGTGACCTGAGTGAGACCCCTATCCGTAAGACGTCGAGAACCCATCTGCTGAGATTTACGGCAATCGACAATAGAAATAATGAACGTGTGTTTGAAACAAATATAATATATTAATAAGGTATGAAAAGAAATCTGTTTTTATCCGTGATGCTGATTGCAGGAACCTATGCGATGGCATGCACCAACTTCATCGTAGGTAAGAAGGCCTCTGTGGATGGCTCTGTGTTTGTGACCTATAATGCCGACTCCTACGGTGTCTTCATGCCCCTCTATCATTATCCTGCTGCGAAACATGCTGCGGGGGAGATGCGAAAGGTGTGTGAGTGGGATACCGGTAAGTATCTTTGCGAAATTCCTGAGGTTGCTGAGACCTATAATGTGATTGGTAACTCGAATGAGTGGCAGGTCACCGTGGGTGAGACGACCTTCGGCGGACGTGAGGAGATGGTTGACGCGTTCGAGGACAGCCCGTGAGGCTCTGCAGGTGATGACATCACTCGTGGAACAGTATGGCTACTGTTCTGAGGGCGAGACCTTTTCGATCGCAGACGCTAATGAGGCCTGGATGCTGGAGATGATGGGTTGCGGTCCTGATCGTACGAAGTCGAAGGAGCGCACCGTCTGGGTGGCTGTCCGTATCCCTGATGATGCGATTGCCGCACACGCTAACCAAAGTCGTATCACAAAGTTCCTGGATGGTCGTTATGTGCAGGTGAAGATGAAGGATCTGCAGAAGAAATATCCTGTCGATGGCAAGAAGCCTGTACCTAACCTGATGGTTTGCTCTGATAATGTGGTGAGTTATGCCCGTACGATGGGGTGGTTCGAGGGTAAGGATGCCGACTTCTCGTATAATGCCGCATATGCGAAGCCTGATTTCTCGGGTCGTCGTTATTGCGAGGCTCGTGTGTGGAGTTTCTTCAATCGCTTCAGTGATGACTTCTCGGCTTATGTGCCTTATGCTGCTGGTATCGAGAAGGATGCCCAGGAGATGCCGCTTTGGATCATTCCAAATAAGAAACTCAGTTTGCAGGATCTGCGTGATGCGATGCGTGATCATTATGAGGGCACCCCCTTTGCACTCGACTCAGACATCGGTGGTGGTATCTTCCAGATGCCCTACCGTCCGTCACCGCTCTCCTATAAGGTAGATGGTAAGGAGTATTTCAACGAGCGTCCGATCTCTGGTGGGAGCCTGTTTCTGGTTTGGTAATGACGATGGAAACATGGTGGCCTATACGCCGATGTACAGTTGTATGACTCGTCGTCCAAAGTGTTTTAGTGGCGAGGGTGCCGATGATGTGACCTTCTCGATGGATAATGCCTTCTGGGTGTGCAACTGGGTGAGTAATATGGTTTATCCCCGTTAGTTCCCCTCACTGAAAGAAGTGCGTGACTCGTTGGATGCCTCTTACGACAAGCTGCAGCCGGAGATTGAGGCAAAGGCATTGGCGCTGCCTACTGCTGAGGAACGTATCAAACTGTTGACGGACTACAGTTGCCAGAAAGGCGACGAGATGATCAGCCGTTGGCAGCAGCTGGCTTTCTTCCTGATTGTGAAGTATAACGATATGGTGGTGAAACCTACTGATAAGAATGGTAGCTTTGAGCGTAATCAGTATGGTAAGGGTGCCCGTGTGGTTCGTCCAGGATTCCCTGAGCGTTATGCAAAGCATCACATCAATCACAGTGGTGAGAAGCTGCTTGTGCCACAGGAAGAGAAGAAAGACTGACGTAAAATTTGGTGATTCGCATATTTTGCAGTAATTTTGCAGCCGCAAAAGTTTGATTAGGTAAATGAACGCATTCAAAAAGAAGAGAAGATGGCACTGCTTGTCTGGACAGGAACCCACAGAGATGGATAAGACCATCATGTATTGGGAGAACAAAGGTAAGCTGGTGCCGACGCGTGATCTGATAAAGACCCCGGAGCAGATTGAGGGCATCCGTAAGGCTGGTGTCGTGAATACAGGTGTGCTCGATGAGGTGGCCAAACAGATTCACGCTGGTATGAACACGTTGGAGATTGACCAGATCTGTCGTCAGTACTGTGAGGATCACGGTGCGATTCCTGCCTGTCTGAACTATGAGGGTTTCCCGATGTCAGTATGTACCTCTATCAACGAGGTGGTGTGTCATGGTATCCCTAAGGAAGAGGATGTGCTGGAGGAGGGTGACATCATCAATGTGGATTTCACAACGATCCTCGACGGATATTATGCGGACGCCAGTCGTATGTTCATCATCGGTAAGACCACCCCAGAGAAGGAACAACTCGTGCGTGTGGCAAAGGAGTGTCTGGAGATAGGTATGGAGGCTGCGAAGCCTTATTCGTTTGTAGGTGATATCGGTCACGCTATAGAGAAGCACTGTAAGAAATATGGTTATGGTATCGTGAGGGATCTGGCTGGTCATGGGGTCGGTCTGAAGTTCCATGAGGAACCTGATGTGAACCATTACGGTCATCAGGGTACGGGCATGTTGCTTGTGCCAGGTATGGTGTTCACGATAGAACCGATGATCAACATGGGAACGTGGAAAGTCTTCATCGATGCCGACGATCCATACGGATGGGAGGTAATTACTGAGGATGAGGAACCGAGTGCCCAGTGGGAGCATACACTTGTGATGACAGAACATGGTGTGGAGATCTTGACCTATTAAGGATATCAGCATGGAAAAGGATATATATATATTAGGTATAGAGTCCAGTTGTGATGATACGTCGGCAGCTGTTCTGAGAAACGGTGTGCTGCTATCGAACGTCACAGCCTCGCAGGCAGTACATGAGGCTTATGGTGGGGTGGTGCCCGAGTTGGCATCACGCGCCCATCAGCAGAATGTTGTACCTGTTGTGGATCAGGCCATTAAACGTGCCGGTATCACGAAAGAGCAGCTCTCTGCTGTGGCATTCACCAGAGGTCCCGGACTGATGGGATCGTTGCTCGTCGGTGTGAGTTTCGCAAAGGGATTTGCCCGTTCATTAGGTATCCCTATGATTGATGTGAACCATCTGCAAGGACATGTGATGGCGCATTTCATCAAGGAGTCGGATGATGATCAGCACATGCCCCCGTTGCCCTTCCT
>CACZTJ010000159.1 GCA_902784065.1 uncultured Prevotellaceae bacterium
CCTACTATCTGTAATGATTCTCCGATGGGGTCTCTATCGCCAAAAAGCCTTTTAGCCAGATGTTCAGTGATGACGCATTTGTCTGGCGCATCTAAGGCTGTCAGGCGGTCTCCTTTCACCAAATCAAAATCGAAGAACTGGAAGAATGTAGAATCAGCCAGCATAATGATACCTTCCTGTGCATCTTTTGATTTCACTTCCTGCTGTCCATACTTGATTCTACCGTCAGCACTCAACACGCAGCAGGCCTTTTCCACCTCAGGGCATTGGTTCTTAATCTCTTCTGCTGCCAGTGGCCACATATAGAACATTTTCTCATTGCCCGTCAGATAGATGCGCTCGGCATTCTTGTGCCAACTGTCGATGCTATACTGGCGCCAGGTATAGTCACCCATCAGGATGACAAACATCAGCGACACCACCAGACCAGCTATATTTATTAAGGTATATAGCTTGTTGCGCGAAAGGAATCTGAAATAACTCTTCTCTTTTGTTCTTATGTCTAAACTGACACTGCAAAATTACACTAATAAAACGAATCCGCCAAGGTTTTTCACCCTAGCGGAAGCAGATTGTCTAATAATTAGACACCTCGGCGTATGATTATTAGACAACTTGAGGTTAAATATGTTAGAAAAAGCGGAGAGAATGTTAAAGGTTGGTGCTCGTCAGTATTTTTATGCCTATCTTTGTACCCGATTACAAGCCCTTCATGGGGGATTCCTAAGATGAAGAAACTACTGTTATTGTTGATGGCTTTGGGCTTATCCGTATTCTGCTCTTACGCTCAGACAGAGCTTAACGACAGCGTTAAGCCCCAAGCTTACCATCTGGAATCAAACTTGAAACCGCAACTCATGATGAGTTCCCCACAATACGATGCCGGTTTACTGCAAAAGCCCCATGAATCGTTATCACTCAATCCGCAGGCTACCAAACTCGATGTATCTCCTAGTCTCTATGATAACCGTAGGGGAAGTTGGGAAATCAATACCATGCAAGGCGGTAAACTGTTTCAGCCCTGGCGGGGTGCATACATCGTTGCCAGTGGTGGCGTGAATGTCATGCCTGGACTTCTAGACCGTGAATCAGGAGCCTTGACCCTGCAGCAGAATTTAGGACGATGGACATTCTCGGCTTCGGTGCTTGCCGATAAATACCGATTTTCAAGCATGGGGTTCTTGGAAACGCGCTATGGGGTAGGAGGTACTGTCGGCTATCGGGTTAACGAGCGCCTCTCGCTGCATGCCTTTGGCTATTATTATGCCAACTCGTCGGTGATTAGTCCGATGGTCAATCCTTATCTCGCTACTTCAACCTATGGCGGCTATGCCGATATCCGGGTTTCTAAGTATTTCGGCGTTGATACTGGTGTGAGACGTTACTTGAATCCCATGACAGGCAAATGGGTTACCGATCCTATTGTTAGTCCATACATCAAGATCAACGGCAAACAGAAAATCGGATTCGATTTCGGCAGACTGCTTAAAGGTCTTATTTGGGGCAACGACGACAACATGCTTCCCAGAGGACCCGTAAGAATGGGACCTCCTCCTCCGAGAAGATGATGAATTGAAGAAGGAAACATGGTTCACCAGTTGGCAGACCACCAATGCATCGTCAATCTCTTAATGAAATAAAATAGAGACAGTTCAACTGGCGTGGCCCGGTGAGTGTTACAACGGGTAACTATTTCAGCACCAGTACCTCATTATCCTTGAATGCCTCGTAGCCGCTGGTGACGACACGCTCGCCTGGCTCAAGGCCCTCGAGGATCTCGTAGTGCTGAGGGTTCTGACGACCTACGCGGATGGGGCGGCGATAGGCTTTGCTGCCATCAGAGGAGAGGACAAAGATCCATTGGCCGCCTGTGGTCTGGAAGAAAGTACCACGAGGGATGATGATGGCCTGCTCAGGCTGACCCAGTTCGAGATCGATGTAGTAGGTCTGACCTGTGCGGATGTTCTCAGGGCGCTCGCCTCGGAAGATGAAGTCGCAGCGAAACTTGCCATCACGCACCTCGGGATAGACCTTACGAACTTGCAATTGATACTGTTTGTCGCCTCGCGTAAAAGTGGCAGTAAGCCCCTGACGAACCCTGTCGATATAGTGCTCGTCGATCTGGGCCTGCACCTTATAATCGCTGATGGCAGAGCGCACCTCGAGTTTGTCCTTGCGCTGACGAACCAGCACCACGTTGCGACGCATGTTCTGCAGGTTATCCTCCATCTGGTCCATCTGCACGGTGCGATAGATGGAGTCCTGCTTCAGGCGCTTCGACACCAAAGAGCGCTTCTTGGCAGAGAGTTGATAGTCCTCCTGCGACTTGATGTAATCCTCCTTGCTGATGAGTTTCTCCTGATAGAGCCGCTGGTTCTGTTCGTAGGTACGTTGCTTACGATGGGTGTCCATATCGAGTTGTGCCTGTTCCGTCTGGTTGTTCAGACGATCCTGCTGCATAGCCACCTGAGTGTTGCGAAGCAGATTTTGCTTCTCTGCCAGTTCAGCCTCAGCGTTGAGGATCTGTAGGTCGAGGCCTGAATTACTCAGGCGGACAATCACATCACCCTTCTTGACATGCGTGCCTTCCTCTACGACCTTCTCCATGACGATGCCCCCTTCCTCTGGCGAGATCTGCACCACCTGGATGGGCAACACCTGCCCGTTGGTCCTTACATAGTCCTTAAACTCTGCCCGCTGTACCACGCTGATGGTCAGTTCGTCCTTATTCACCTTGAGCGTCGAGGCGTGACTGCCAAATGCTAACCAGGAAACAATCACCAATAAGCCGATGCCTCCAGCCAGATACGGCCAATACTTCATCAGTT
>CACZTJ010000160.1 GCA_902784065.1 uncultured Prevotellaceae bacterium
CGGCTCTACGAACGGTATAAGGGATATGCTATGTCGATAGGACTGAGGTATATCCCTGACAGCGATGATGTGGAGGATGTGGTGCAAGACAGTTTTGTGAAGATCCTGACCTCAGTCCAGCATATTGACTATCAAGGGGAAGGATCACTCACAGCTTGGGTCAGAAAGACGGTAGTAAACAAAGCGCTTGACTTCGTGAGGAAGCATGAACGGATCAGTTTTACGGGTACCATCCCGGATATACCCGACGAGGAACCAGAGTTGGAACGGATTCCACCTCATATCCTCAGTAGAATGATTGCACAGTTGCCTTCGGGTTATAGACTGGTGCTAAACCTCTATGTTTTCGAGCACTGCTCGCATCAGGAAATCGCCCAAAGGCTGGGTATCAAGGAGAATTCGTCAACCTCCCAGCTGACAAGAGCCAAGCAGATGCTGACAAAGATGATGAAGGATTATATTAAACGGCACGAGATATGAAACAAGATAAATGGACTGAGAGGCTTGAAAAGCATTTGACAGACTACCGTGAGGAGCCGAAGCGCGACTTATGGGAAGGCATTGAGGCTTCACTTAATAAAGAGGTGAAGCGCCAGCATCGTCTTGTATCGTTGCGTCGTTGGATGGCTGTTGCCGTATTTGTAGGATTGGCTGTAGGTGGGGGCTATCTGTTCTGGCATCAACAGCCCGTCACTGAAGAACAGCAACAAGATGTGATTGCAGAAGTTTATGAGACTCCTGAGAATCCGAAACAAGAAGAATCCTTTATGGCTCAGGCGATTACATCAAAGAGTACGGCTTTATCACGCATAACTTCACCATCTGGGACATCTGTCGCTGCTGAAGGATTTGTGGCTACTGAGGAATCTGTCACTACAGAAGAATCAGTTGCTACAGAAAAGTCAGCTCCTGAAATAAATGAGGAGCATAAGGTATTACCTAAAAAAACAGAGGTGCAAAAGAAACAACCCACTTTGGAAGGGTTCGAAGAGAAGAATCCTGCAATACACCACAACAGAAAGTTGTCAATGAACCTGTATGCCTCAGGAGGTATGAGCAGTTGGAAAGGACGGAATGGTGTTCAGATGAGCTCCTCGATGCAGCAGAAGTTCGCTTTCACGCGTGGGGAACCAGTATATCTGGCAGATTATGAGGAACGACAGGATCACAAACAACCCATCTCTTTTGGACTCACGCTGAGCTATCCCCTCACCAATAGACTGTCTCTAAGCACAGGAGCAGTATATACCAGACTGAGTTCCGATTTCCTGACCCTTGCTCAGAATCATCAGATCAAGCGCCATCAGGTACTCCATTATGTTGGTATCCCCTTGAATCTGCAGTTCTCGGTATGGCAATGGCGTGGGTTGGAGGCTTATCTCACAGCTGGTGGTCAGGTGGATTGGAATGTTGCGGCAAAAGCCAATACCGATGGCATTGACCAGAAGATGGATAAAGATCGGGCACAATGGTCTGTAGGCGGCAGTTTAGGTGTGCAATATCATATCGTGCCTCATGTGGGTCTCTATGCAGAACCTGGTATTCGCCATTACTTCAATAATGGTAGTAGCATCAGTAATTTCTACAAAGACAAGCCCACGAACTTCAATCTACCGAAAGCAGCAGGGTTTATGAATACCGCGTCGGATTGCAGTTCCGAAGGGAAGGGTTCATAAATCCTGCTTCTTGTTTACCCTAACCGTTGGCGGGTGGCTTCGAGGATGGTGAGGAGGTCGGACATGGTTTCAGCGCGAAGCATGGCGATGCGGGTCTGACGGAAATCGGGGATCGAGTTTCTCGTTGAAATCGAGTTTTTCGCGACTGAAGATCCAAGGACAGCCGAAGGTGGCGCGTCCGATCATGACGGCATCCACGCCATAAGTATCGAAAGCCTGGTCGGCTTCGTCGAGTGAATGGATGTCACCATTACCTATAATAGGAATATGTATGCGAGGGTTGCGCTTCACTTCGCCAATCAATGTCCAGTCGGCATTGCCTGTATACATCTGACTTCGAGTGCGCCCATGAATGGTGAGGGCTTGGATGCCACAGTCCTGCAACTGCTCAGCCAAAGAGGTGATAATCAGTTGTTCGTGGTTCCAGCCCAGGCGGGTCTTCACGGTAACAGGCAGCTTCACGGCATCAACCACTTTCTGGGTGATCTCCAGCATCTTGGGGATATTCTGAAGCATACCAGCGCCAGCGCCTTTGCCAGCCACCTTCTTTACAGGACAGCCGAAATTCAGGTCGATCAGGTCAGGGCCAGCCTGTTCCACAATCTTAGCTGCTTCCACCATCGCTTCGATATCGCGTCCGTAGATCTGGATACCCACAGGACGCTCTGTATCGCTGATAGTGAGTTTGGAGATAGTGGATTTCACGTCGCGGATCAGAGCCTCAGCAGAGACAAACTCCGTATAGACCATCGCAGCGCCGAAACGCTTACACAACAGTCTGAATCCGATATCCGTCACATCCTCCATGGGTGCCAGAAACACGGGACGATCTCCAAAATCAATGTTTCCTATCTTCATTTCGGCTGCAAAGTTACGAAAAGTCGAGAGCTGAACAAAAGATTTTAATCTTTTTTATGCCGAGACGGAGTAAGTTCGCCATCTCTTTGATGGCAAAATTAAAAAAAATCCACGAATTATTTGGCTGTTTTGGGGAAAACCATTACCTTTGCATCAAGTTTAACACTAAATTTTGATGCTATGGAGCAATTACTGCATTATGTGTTTAAGCACAAACTGTTCCCTCTGAAGGAACTGAAGACAAGCGATGGTGACCCCGTTGAAGTGATCGACCCAGGATTGCACAACCACAACGCAGGGCCTGACTTTTTTAATGCGAAGATAAAGATCGGTCAGACGTTGTGGGTGGGTAATGTCGAGATTCACGACAAGTCGAGTGACTGGTATCTGCATGGCGTGCCTGATTCTGTGAGGAGTCACTACGACGAATTGCAGAAGACAGACAACTATCCGCCCTGTTATAAAGTAATCCCTGATCTGTCGCGACTGATGGTACATGCCTGGATGGCAGCCCTCCAGACGGAGCGACTGGAACAGAAGACAGAGGCTATCAAACAGCGTGTCTCTTTGTGTAATGGTTCCTGGGAGGATGCCTATTTCATGACGCTGGTTCGAGCAGTGGGCGCAGAACATCCCACTTTCCGCTGTGGCGCATCATCGTGATGACCTCTTTCAGATAGAGGCCATCTTCATGGGACAGGCCGGACTGCTTCAGATGGAGGCTGTGCCTGAGTATTACCAGAAGGATGCACTCAACGAGGGCTACTTCGCCAAACTGCGTAATGAGTATCTGTATCTGGCGCATAAATTCTCGATGAAACCGATAGATTTCCACCTCTGGCGCTTCCTCCGACTACGCCCTCAGAACTTCCCTCATATCCGTATCTCGCAGTTGGCCAACCTCTTTTATCAACAGAAAGCGGGACTGAGCCAATTGGTGGAATGTGACAGCATCGAACAGTTGAGAACGCTCTTTTCTTCCCATGTCACCCCTTATTGGGAAACCCATTACACGTTTGGCTCTACCAGTTCAAGAAATGAGAAGCACCTTGCTTATGGTTCGCTCAACCTCCTGATGATTAATACGGCGATTCCCATGCTGTTTGCCTATGGGCGCCACAGTTCCAAAGAGGTGCTCTGCGATCGTGCCTTCGACTTCCTGGAACAGCTGAAAGCCGAGAACAATCATATCATCCGGATGTGGCAACAGGTGGGTTTGCCTGTCGAGACGGCTGGTGACTCCCAGGCACTCATCCAACTGAAACGGGAATACTGCGACAAGAAGGACTGTCTCCGCTGTCGCTTTGGTTATGAA
>CACZTJ010000161.1 GCA_902784065.1 uncultured Prevotellaceae bacterium
AGTTATTGTTTCTTTCTGCTTGCAAAGGTATGATATATTTTTGATACATGCAAATTATGAACCAATTTTCTCGCCAAAAATTTGCAGATATCAGACAAAACCATTATCTTTGCATTACTTTACTAAAAAACAAGAATTATGAAAAAAGTTATGATGATGATTGCCTTGCTGGCTATTCCATTCGCTATGCAGGCACAGACAAAGTTCCATGACCATGAGGTCAATGATGCAAAAGGTCCCGTCAAGTCAATTACTACAACGATGATGGGCATGTCACGCACCATCGAGTTCACAGAAGAAGGTAAGATGGTGGCAGATTTCCAACTTGGTGTATGATGAGGACGGTTATCTGAAGTCGGCCACGATGAGCATGATGGGACAATCTACTGACGTGAAATATAAATGGGAAAACGGTCGCTTGAAGAGCCTGACCTTCAGCATGATGGGGCAGGAAGGTTCAGCTTCACCCAATTATGACGAGAAAGGTGTTGTTGTGTCTGAAACGATTGATATGGGCGGTCAGAAGATTGACTCGCCATATACAGATTATAAGTTCGATGACCGTGGAAACTGGATCAGTCGCAAATCATCAATGATGGGGCAGGAAATGGTAACCACACGTACTATCACCTATTATTAAAGATTGCCAGCTAACATCGATCTCGACCAGTGATCCTGAGTGCCGTCTGGCAGGAAGAGATAAACAGTGATGGCAAATGCTCTGTTATATTATCTGATCGTCATCAACGTCGTGACCTTCCTGGTCTATGGCATTGACAAGGCTGCAAGTAAGCGAGGCTGCAGGCGCATATCGGAGGCAACCTTGCTGATACTTGCAGTCATTGGGAAGTTCAAATATGGACTCCCGCTGATTCTCATTATCCAAATCTTACTAATTGGGGGCTATACCTTTAGAATATACACCTCTTATTTATAGTAATCCTTTGTCACAGCAGATTTTTTTATCTTATTCTGACCTGACCATTCCCACTTCTCCTGATCGTTGCCATGACGGCCTATGATACCAGCATACCCTTTTGCTATTCGAGGATTAGGAATATTACGGAAGTTCTCGACATACTCGAAGGCAATGTCTTCATACTGTTCATTCCAAATGTATGCATCGAAGTAAAGCGCCTTGTCGCTGCCATAACGTCCGAGGCAGACAAGGGCATCGGAATAGCCGTCGTTGTTCAGGTCTTTAATAATCACACGGATCAGTCAGCAGCTTTATCCTCATTGAGACAGAAAGTGATGCGGCCTGTCTTATCCATGAAGCCACGCTTCTTATCATACTTTCCTTTCCTTTACCATAAACAGCGGCCAGACCTTCTGAAAATCTGATATCATCGCCAGTATATATGATGTCGCTATTCACTTGGAAGAGTCGTTTACCAGTCTTATCTATGATATAGCAGGAGTCCATTTTCTGAGTCTGAGCCACACCATCCCTGAACTCGCGTCCCCACCAGCCGTTGGGCAGTTCGATGACCATCTTACCTGAACGGTCGATATAACCAGCGCGGGATTCTATGTATTCTTCGCTATTGCCAGGTGTTCTGACGGCTGCCATTCCTTCGCTGAAATCACCTGCCATGCTGAAAACACCTTCGAAAGCCAGCTTGCCCGTCTTGTCAACATAGCTGAACCATTCATGGGCATCATCGACGAGTATGGCACAGAGTCCCTCATGAAAGTCGTTGCCGTCGCTCTCAGCCATTGTCCCGTACTGGTAAGGAATGGCTAGCTCGCCTTTGGTATTAATGTAGCCAACCTTTCCCTGCTCGTTTACGACAATAGCCATGCCGTCACTGAAGTCATGGGCGAAATGGAATTTGTATGGAATGACCACATTTCCCTTTTGGTCTTTGTAGCCATACTTCCCGTTTTCGTATTCACAGGTCAAGTGATCGGGATCCTCTTCCACTTTAGGCTCCTCTACACTACGCCCTTGAAGGTCGATATAATGAGATTTCCCATTCTTGAGGAACATAGCCACACCATTGTCGAAATTTGTCAGATACTCGCAGCCTTCGATGGCCTTGGCGATGGCTTCAAAATCGTACTGTTCTGCTACAACAGCATCGACGGAATCTACTGATGTACTGTCAGCATCCGATGCCGCACTGTTTGTCTTGCTACCACATGCCACGACGATTAGGGCAAACAACATAAATAGAATTTTATTCATAATCCTGGCTTTTTAATGGTTATTGTTTATTTCTGCCTGCAAAGTTACATAAAATAATCTATATGACCATCATATATTTCACAAATCTTATTAAAATCATCGGCAAAAGTACGCAATAGTAGCGAGATTTCACTATATTTGCACTCACTATTAACAAATGTTGGTTTTCATTTTTTTATCAGATAATGTACATAACATGTAAGTATATGAAAAGATTCGCTTTACTCAGTATGCTTTTCCTGCCTTTGGCTACAATGGCACAAAAGCAGTATTTTCTGCCCGAGAAGGACAAACCGATGATTGAGGTCTATCTGCCCCAGCAACCTAATGGCTGTGCCGTCGTGCTCTGTCCTGGCGGTGCCATGAGGTGGCTGTCATGGGAAAATGACGTGGTGAAGATGGCCTCATTCTTGAACGAGCACGGCATTGCCGCCATCGGACTGCGTTATCATCTTAATAAGGCCCCGATGCCACAGGACATGAAGATGCCACCGATGGTGGACGTGACGCATCCTGAAGCTTTTCCTCAGGCTGATGCCAATCCGATACACAATGCCAGTGGCGACTCTATTATCCAACTTGCTGCACTGGATGCCAAGGCTGCCATCCGCATGGTAAGGGAACATGCCGATGAGTGGCATATCAGCAAAGATAAGATTGGCTTCCTCGGCTTCTCTGCTGGTGGCGGCGTGGCTATCGCTGCCACGATGTCTGCTGACAATGTGGAACGTCCTGACTTTCTCTGCACCAACTTCGGTCCAATGCCGAACTCCACATGTATGGTGATGGGAAAGGCCCATACGAACTAATGCCGCAGACGGGCGAGACCACCACAGAGACTTGGAGCAGCCAGATGATTCACTGGCTGAAGGCTAGGGGGTTTATTCCTAAGAAATGACATTCCGTGTAATCGGCTTGCCGAATCTCAATTATCTTAGCAACAATAGATGAAAAAGTACGTATTCTCTTTCCTGCTGCCCCCTTTATCTATCGGTTTTCAGCGAATGTAGCAAGTAGCAGGCAAGTATATTACCACTTTTTCTTTTTTTTAGGTCACTTCATCCCGCCATATCAGGCACGCAGTGGCTTAGTTGCAATTCCATATATAATATCAAAAGAAGCCCCGGCTTGCACTTGAAAATGCAGGTCGGGGTTGTTCATTTGTAATCGTGGGTAAGAATACTGATGAATGCCACAGAGATCAATCCAAACATGAATATGAGGCCAATCGTCTGCACGATGGCAGAAAATACAGCCATTGATAGTTTATTTAAAGTCTCCATCTTTCATAAAATTTAGATCATCACCTAAAAGGAACTCTTTTATTCTGCGTTGTGAGGCAAACATAGGTTTAATCTTCTTCGATTTCTCAGAGTGATGGCCACCTGGCATTCCACTGCCTCTTGGACCACCTGGCATACCGCCTCCAAATCCTCCTCTTGGTGGCATACCTCCGCCGAAGCCTCCATGTTCACCAGGGCCGCCTTGAGGTCGTTTGCCCATGGGTGGGCGTCCGAAGTCTGGGGCTTTATGCTCTTCGCCTTCTATCAGTGTCTGATATTTCTTGTTCAGTTTGGCGACTTTCTTCTGTTGTTTGGTGTCCAGTTTCAGATCGTTCACCATCATCTGTGTCATTTGTTCATGACTGACACGCTTTTGGGGGGGTAATGGCTCCTGAGATTCCTGAGCCAGAAGTGTTCCTGCAGCCATGACCATACCGATTATAAATAATTGCTTCTTTTGCATATCGTTTAATTGTTTAATTACGCTGCAAAAGTATAACAACTGTCTGTATCTCTAAAATATATTCAGCGAATCGGACTATTCCTTCAGCAAATTCGAATTTTTATTTGATGTCAGCCAGAACGATTAAAGCTCAATCGTTTCTCCTTCCTTGGTTATCTCCCAGAATGGAATGCCTTTTTCATCTGTAAACTCTTTCATGCGCCAGGAGGATTCAAAGCCTGTGGTAAAGTGCATATCGGCCACCAAGGGTATAGCCATTACCTACACGTCCATCTATGGGGAACATCACCACATCGAAACTATCGGCTACCTTGCGGATATCTTTTAACTCACCTAGGAATTGCTTCTCGTGAGCTATCGGGTTGAATGTCTCCTCCATCTCAAAACTATATCGCAGCTGATCAGGATTATCGTCTAACAGGAACTTGGCATACCAATTGTTCAGATCGCCTGCATGAAAGAAACGCTTACCCTCAGTCTCAACAATCCATGAAACGCCGCTGTCTGTGCTGCCGAGAGCCCATACGGATATGTTCTTGTCAGACCATGTGCCACCTTTGGCCAACCACACGTCAGCATCTTCTTTGCTGGCTCTCCGATGTTTGTAGATGTCCTTGGAGAGTATGTAGGTGATATCCGGATTCAGCTTCTTCCACTCAAAGATTTCCTTCGTAAAGTGGTCTTCATGGAAGTGACTGGAGAATACGTATAGTGGCTTATCCTTCTTTAACACACCTTCAATCACGCCGCTTGGATCCAGCCAGTAGTCGAACACCAGGATGGAGTGCTCTGTTTCGAGCACGAAACCGCTATGGAAGATGTAGGTCAGCGTCATAATCGTTATAGCATCTTTTCAAGTATCTCGACAGCCTTGGTGATTGTAGACGGTCTCGATACTGTCTTTTGTTATCATTTTGTTACTGAGTCGTATCCTATCGGGCGGAA
>CACZTJ010000162.1 GCA_902784065.1 uncultured Prevotellaceae bacterium
CATGATATTGGCGAAGACACCGGCTGCGGTTACAGCAGCTCCGGCACCATAGCCCTGAATCAGCATAGGATACTCCTTATAGCGCTCAGTGGTCAGCAGGACGATATTGTTGGAGCCCTCCAGTCCGTAGAACGGATGTCCATAGGGTACTTCCTTCAATGCTACGCTGGTCTTGAAGGATGATGGGTTCTGTTCGTCAGCTTCCATTGTAGCCACGAAACGCCAACGCTTATTCTCTGCCTCCAGTACTTTACGACGGGCCTCGAAATTGGCATCCAGTTCAGGCAGTTTCTTCCAGAAGTCATCGATGCTGCCCTCGAAATAGCTGTCGGGCACAAAGAGATGCTTCTCCACATCGTCTTGTTCTACTTTATAACCTGCTTCACGTGTCAGAATCACCAGTTTACGGATTACATCCGTACCGCTGAGGTCGATACGTGGGTCTGGCTCAGAATAGCGCTGTTCCTTGGCACGACGAACTGTCTCAGAGAAGGGCACATCGGCAGCAATCTCGTTAAAGATGAAGTTCAGTGTACCAGAGAGGATGGCTTCGATCTTCAGGATCTTATCACCTGAGTTGCACAGGTCGTTGATGGTACCGATAATAGGCAGACCAGCACCAACGTTAGTCTCATAACGGAACCAAACACCGCGGTCGCGGGCTGTTTGACGTAGTTTCAGGTAACTGTCATAGTCGCTTGAAGCGGCAATCTTGTTAGCTGCAACCACTGATATATTATGCTCAAGGAAAGTCTGATAAAGCATCGCAATCTGACGACTGGCAGTACAATCTACGAATACGCTGTTAAAGATATTCATCTTCACAATCTCTTCCTTCATGTGCTCTGTATTGGCTGGGAAGCCGGCACGCAGGATCTTTTCATAATTATCGAGATCGATACCATCGCGATCCAATACGAAGTTATCCACATCCGAGATGCCTACCACGTTCAGTTTCAGTCGGCGTGACTGCATGAGGAACTGCTGCTGGGTGCGGATCTGTTCAAGCAACATACCGCCTACGGTGCCGATACCACAGATGAAGAGGTTGAGCACTTTGTATTCCGACAGGAAGAACGAGTCGTGAAGTACGTTGAGTGACTTACGCAGGAACTTACCGCAGCGATACCTGGTGTCTGCTTCATGTTCTCACCTACGATGGCGATAGTGGCGAGACCACTCTCTACCTGCATGGGGAACATGGCACCTGTCTCAATCTCCTTGGCAAACTCTGCATTCAATACTTCTGCAGCAGCTGCAGCATCCTCGTCTCTCACACCGATAGAGGTAGAGTTCTCTGATGAAGCCTGAGATACCATAAAGACAGAGATACCTTTATTGGCTAGTGTGGTGAAGATACGGCGGTTCACACCTATCACACCTACCATCGAGAGACCTGTCACTGTAATCAGTGAGGTACCCTTAATGCTTGAGATACCCTTGATGGGCTTGTTGTCATCTTCGATCTTAGCCTTAATCAGGGTTCCTGGGTGTTCGGGGTTGAAGGTGTTCTTCACTTTGATAGGTATATTCTTGACGCAGACGGGATAGATGGTCGGCGGATATATCACTTTACAAAGCTCCATCGCCTCTACGTACGAGAGTTCGTTGATGGTATAAGCACTCTTGATTACTTTGGGATCAGCTGTCATGAAACCATCCACATCCGTCCAGATTTCAAGTACCTCGGCATTGAGCACAGCAGCAATAATAGATGCTGTGTAGTCAGAACCTCCACGACCCAGGTTGGTCGTTTCATGGCTATCACGATCGCGAGCCACGAATCCAGGAACAACGTAAATCTGATTGTTGTTCAGCTCCTTGAAAGTCTCTTTTACCAGTTGGGTGGTCAGGTCGGCATCAATTGCGGGCATTCATACGAATACCGTTCTTTACCATAGCAGCGACGATGTGCGAACTGAGTCGTTCACCATAAGATACAATCGTATCTTCTGTTTTTCTCGACAAATCGTGAATCAGGTAAACACCATAGAAGATACTCTTCAACTGGTCGAAAAGCTGATCTACATTATTAAATAAATCTACGCGCTTTTTGTCGTCAGTGATGATAGTGTCTATCATCTGGTGGTGGCGCTTTACCATCGCGTCGAATTCC
>CACZTJ010000163.1 GCA_902784065.1 uncultured Prevotellaceae bacterium
ATTGATGCTGATATAGCCCTCACCATAGAGTGCAGGGAAAAGGAAGATGAGCAGACTCAGTACGGTACCACCGATAGCCAGTTTGATATGTGGATGATCCTTGAACTTGGCAAACACATTCTCACAAGCACCCATCATTCGGATAAAATAGAGGGAAACCAATCCACAGGATATACCCAAGAGTACGCATGCAGGAATACGATGCACCGACCACTCACTGTCAAGATGGAAGGTAAAGAGCGAGGCATCACCACTGAAGATATAGGTGAAACAAGTAGCTGTCACGCACGACACGAGGATCGGCAACAAGGCCGACATCGTCATATCAATCATCAGCACTTCCAACGTGAACACCAGTCCTGCTATCGGTGCCTTAAAGATACCTGCGATAGCACCAGCCGCACCACAGCCCACCAGCGTCATCAGCATTTTTCGGTCGAGATGGAATAGCTGTCCGAGATTAGAGCCAATGGCAGAACCTGTCAGCACGATCGGTGCCTCAGCACCCACCGAACCTCCGAAACCGATAGTAATGGCAGAGGCTATGACGGATGACCAGCAATTATGTGATTTCAGACGCGATCTATTACTAGAAATCGCATAGAGGATACGGGTGATACCATGTGAGATGTTATCCTTTACCACGTAGCGCACAAAGAGCGATGTCAGGTAGATACCCACTACGGGATAAACCAGATAGAGCCAGTTGGCACCTGTTCTGTCGAAAGAGCTGGTCAGTAACGAAACAATCTGGTTGATGATCCAGTGGAGTGAGAAGGCAGCCACAGCAGCAAAGAAGCCGATGAGGAGGGCGAGAATGATCATAAACATCTTCTCGCTCACATGGGCCACCCGCCATTCATGCAGGCGTTTCAGCCACTCAGGTCTTCTATCTGTTATTGTCGTCTCCACTTATTTCCTAATTATTTCTACTTCGCCGTTTTCTTTCAGTTTGATGATGCTCGAAGGTGTATGAGGCTTATGCTCCTGACGACGACTCCAACACACATAATCAACAGCCTCAATAATTCTGGGATCAATAGAGACGATGGCCTTCTGGAATCTGAAACAGAGTTCTTTAGAGAAAGGCTCGTTCGTGATACGAATTCCCACGCTGCCGTCTTCGGCAATCAGGTTATCAGCCAGGTTGATGGCACCATCAAGGATCAGCGTCGTCGGCTTACCATCACCTTCCTTCAGACTATCCACAAGCTGCCAAGCCACATCAGGCACATTTCTGAAATAGCGCTGCATTCGAGCATCGCTATCCACCAGACAGATCAGAGCCTTCGAATCGTCACGCTGCTTAATCTCATACACACGCTTCACAGCCTCAGCATTCGTCGCATCACAGCCAATGCCCCATACAGTATCCGTAGGATAGAGTATCACCCCACCCTTGCGCATCGTCTCAACAGCCTTTTTGATATCTTCTTCTCTTGTCATCAGAATTCGCTTGTGAAGTGGAACTTAATATGCTTGAAGTCCTCCTGCGCCATACACATCACGTCCCTCCTTATCCTTGGCCATATACTGATACTTGCGCTTCTTGAAGTTCTCCAGTTCAGCGTCATCGTCACTCTCAATCCAACAGGCCTTATAGAGATGCACAGGTTCCCAACGACACTTGGCATTGTACTCATTCTCCAGACGATATTGGATCACCTCAAACTGCAACTGACCCACAGTACCGATGATCTTACGGTTGTTGAACTGATTGACAAACAACTGCGCCACACCTTCGTCCATCAGCTGATCGATACCTTTCTGAAGCTGTTTTGCTTTCATCGGATCGTCGTTCTCGATATACTTGAACAGCTCTGGTGAGAATGAGGGCAGACCGCGAAAATGCAACTGCTCACCCTCTGTCAGCGTATCACCAATCTTAAAAATACCACCTGTATCCGGCAGGCCTACGATATCGCCTGGCCAAGCCTCATCGATGGTACTCTTACGCTGTGCCATAAACTGTGTAGGCGAGGTGAAGCGCATCGTCTTTCCCTGACGTACATGCAGATAAGGCTGATTACGTTGGAACTTACCACTACAAACCTTACAGAAGGCGATACACGAGCGGTGATTCGGATCGATATTACGTTGGAACTTACCACTACAAACCTTACAGAAGGCGATACACGAGCGGTGATTCGGATCGATATTGGCTGTGATCTTGAAGATAAAGCCAGTAAACTTCTTCTCCTCAGGTTCCACCTCACGCTCCTCAGCTTTTGTAGGACGAGGACTGGGGGCAATCTCCACAAAACAGTTCAAAAGCTCCTGCACACCGAAGTTATTCAGGGCAGAACCGAAGAACACAGGAGCCACCTCAGCGGCACGATAGGTCTCCACATCAAACTCTGGATAGACACCATCCACCAGTTCCAGATCCTCACGCAGTTTGGCGGCATTCTCCTCGCCCACCCGCTTGTCGAGTTCCTCACTGTCGATATCGCTGTTTGTCAGGTGTGAAGAGGTCGAGTTTCTGCTCGTAGATGTTATACACGCCCTTAAACTTGGCGCCCTGATTAATAGGCCAAGACAGCGGACGCACATTGATCTCCAATTCCTGTTCCAATTCGTCGAGCAGGTCGAAGGGATCACGTCCCTCACGATCCATCTTATTGATGAAGATGATCACAGGTGTCTTACGCATACGGCAGACCGTCATCAGCTTTCTTGTCTGTGTCTCCACACCTTTCGCGCCATCCACCACGATGATAGCCGAATCCACAGCCGTCAGCGTACGGAAGGTATCCTCAGCAAAGTCCTGGTGACCTGGGGTATCAAGGATATTCACCTTGTATTCAATATCTGAACCCTGAGGCGTATAATCGAACTCCATCACAGAGGTCGATACCGAGATACCGCGCTGTTTCTCAATATCCATCCAGTCGGATGTGGCAGTCTTCTTAATCTTATTGTTCTTAACGGCACCAGCCACCTGTATCTGTCCACCGAACAGCAGGAATTTCTCCGTCAGTGTCGTCTTACCCGCATCCGGGTGCGATATAATCGCAAATGTTCTT
>CACZTJ010000164.1 GCA_902784065.1 uncultured Prevotellaceae bacterium
ATGCTCAAAATGGCCTCTCGCACCTGCTGATAGTCTGCGACATGGCGCTCAGACTCATAAAGGCGGTTCAGTACAGACTGGAGATACCACGTATAACCGTCGAAAAGATGGTATAATTGCTGAAACACTTCTCTGCTGAGAGAGCCTTTTTTCCCTTCGAACCATTTCGAGGCAAAGTCGTAATAAACCTCCTCATGCAGCGGCAGGAGTGTCAGCATGGCTGTGCTCTGATAGAAGGGGCGCTTTGGCGAACCAAACATCTCGTACATCAGGTGCTGTTTGCTGCCAGAGAAGATAAAGTGGACATTGTGGATGAACTGGATATATGACCTTAGGAGTGCTTCAGTGCCCTGTTCCGGATATTCGGTGATGGTCTGAAACTCATCGATGGCTACATAAACCTCCTTGCCGCTCTGATTGAGATATTCGAAAATGTTTTTAATCGTGTATTCAGTGCTTGTGCGTTCAATAGCGACGGATACAGTGGGGGCTCCCGTCACAGGGTCGGGACTGATGGTTGGCCTCCAGTGGCTGAAGTAATTCAGCACCTTTACCATCGGAGTCCGCGTGTCGAGCAGTCTTTCTTCCACAATAGCCTTGCCCAGCGTCTGTACAAAGTCATACTGATTCTGGGTGTGAAAGATGTCGATATAGATGCATACAGCATCTCTATCCTGCTGTTTTATGCGATTAAAGGTATGGCTAATGAGTCCCGTTTTTCCGATTTTCCTTGGGGAAACGAGTGTAGTATTACGCCCATTTTGGAGATTTGAAATCAACTTTTCCGTCTCTTCTGTTCTGTCGCAGAAGTACTCAGGTCCTTCATATCCCTCGTATATAAAGGGATTCCTCGGTTTAAATGTACTCTTCTTTGCCATCGTCGCTATTTCACTTTTAGTATTTTACTTTTGGTGTAACACTTTTCGGACGATGCAAAGATACAATAAACTATTGATACAAACAAATATTTTGGGCGAAATCTACCTAAAATGGTATAGATTAATAGGATTCTCTGAAGCAGCGCGCCAGCTCTGGAAGATGACGGTGAGCAGGGAAATGATGAAGCAGGTAAACCCAGCAGCAGCGAATATCCAGAGGCTGAGCGCGATGCGATAACTGAAGTTGCTGAGCCAGTCGCGCATAATATACCAAGAGATGGGCACGGCAATGACAAACGAAATCAGCATAGGGATTGAGAACGTGCGGAGCATCAGCAGCAGCACCTCGCCCGATGTCGAGCCCATCACCTTGCGGATGGCTATCTCCTTCTGCCGCTGACGGATGAAGAAAATCGACAGCCCCATATAGCCCATCACAGAGATGACGATGGCTATGAGGGTGAAAAGCGAGATGATGTCCAATGTGTTCTGATGATCCTCGAAGGTATCGGCGATGCTCTCCTCCAAACCACAGACAAGCCATTTTGCCTCAGACTCAGGACAGCCTAAATCCTTAACCATCTCTATAAAAGCTGTCTTTGCTTTCTTGTCACCATTTGTCTTCACCAAGAAGCCTGGCCACTCCATATTATCCTGTAGGCGAATAGCGAAAGGTTGCACATCTTGCAACACATTAACTCGATGGAAGTCGCGAAGAATGCCTGCTATAGGCCTCTTCTGCCCCGCATGGCTTCCTCATTCAGATAATATCCACCATCCGTCAGACCATAGTCTTTCAAAACCTCCAATCCATAAAGCCTGAAGGCTGTACTGTCCAAATCTGCCAATAGAAGATTGACTTTCTTGTCGCCACGGCTAATAGTATTAGAACTCCAACTTAAGTTCGTGAATGTCGTATTTTGAAAAACGCCTATCTCCTCGACAAACGGCATTTTCTCCAATAGACTCCTTGCTGTCTGGAATTGTCCTTGGGGGGCATAGACATAGTAGAGGTTCTTGGTATTGTAGCCCAGAGGTGCATGAATGAGATGGTTCAATTGCAGCCAGATGACGAGTGCAGAAGTCAACATCGTGACGGTGATGATATTCTGCAGGATGACAAAAACCTTGCCCAGAACCATCTTGGAACGGAAACGAAAACTACCTTTCACAATATCAATGGGCTGATAGTGCGAGAGTTGCCATGAAGGCATAATACCAGAGATGATACCAGTCAGCAGGACAAAGCCCAGGCTGACACCTATCGTACTTGGACGTATATCGTCCAACAACGCAATCTTTCCTTTGAACAGTTCAGATGCATTGTCTTGAAAACAGCAGGCCAAGGCAAAGCCCATGACAAAGCAGAAGGCCACCATCAGCGTCGATTCGGCAATCAGTTTCAGTGAAATCTCATGCTGGCTGCTGCCAAAGAGTTTGCGTGTGGCCATTTCCTTGGCACGAAAACCTGTGTTGGCGACAGTCAGATTGATATAATTACTGATGGCGAAGAAGAGAATAGCCAGTACGGCTGCAAGCAGTATCTGGAGCCTTGTCTTGTCGCCCTTTATCTCTGTAAGTGGTGTCAGACTCAATTCATAATTACCCCATGCATTCGTATAGTTCTTTTGCAGGTAATCTTGTATTTGCTTTTTCTTGTTCACAAGGTTCGTGCCAGGTTTCTGCATGAGAAAGGCCTTTATGCCACCTGTGGATGCATAAGCAAAAGAATTCTTTTCAAGTCTATAGCCGGCCACCTGAGGATAACGCTCCATGCTGGCGATAACCTGCGTCTCGTTAGGCAAGACAGTATGGTCGAGATCCTTGGCTACAGCACTGATGGTATATACCAACGTACTGTCGTAAGGATCTGTGCCGTTGATATCAACGATATGCACATGGCGATTGCCTACTATCTGTAATGATTCTCCGATGGGGTCTCTATCGCCAAAAAGCCTTTTAGCCAGATGTTCAGTGATGACGCATTTGTCTGGCGCATCTAAGGCT